>JAKASP010000003.1 GCA_021818995.1 Microcaldota archaeon | reverse complement strand
GAAACCAGTAAAGGATTGGACTTTTGAAGACCTCTGGGAAGATTCGACGGGGCACAGACCCACTAAAGAGGAGACGGCTAAGGTCTTCGGCAAGAGGCCGAAACGCCGACGGGTTTGGAGGCAACGAGAATCGGACTCGTGCTTGCAGAATGTCAATCTGCCGTCCTACCACTAGACGATGCCTCCGCAAAAATCTTTTGTCATTAAGATTAAATAACGAGAGTGTAGCCGTCCTTCGCGACTACCGTGTTCTTGAAGAATTTCCTCGCGTCGCGCAGCAGCTCGTCGTCTGTCCTGTGCCTCGCGCTTATGTGCGTGAGCACAAGTCTCTTCACCCCGGCCCTTCGCGCAAGCTGCGCAACCTCTCCCGCTGAGGAGTGCATGCGCTTCCTCGCAAGGCCTATCTCCGAGGCGTTGTACGAAGACTCGTGTATGAGAAGGTCGGCATTCCTAGCGGCCGATGCGGTGGCCGCGATAGGCCGCGTGTCAGTTGCGTAGACTATCTTCTTGCCTTCCTGCTTCCAGCTCACCTGCCCTAGAGTTATCGTCTTCTTGCCGACCTTTACGGATCCGCTCTTCTCCAGCTTTGCGAACATCTCGCCCCTTATTCCGAGCCTGTGCGCAAGCTCCTTCCTGAACTTGGTCTTGCTCTTCTCCCTGAAGACGTAGCCGTACGTGGGTATCGTGTGCTTCAGCTTGAAGGCGAGCACCTCGTACTCCTTTCCCGAGTAAACGAGACCGGAGCGTATGCCCTTTATGATTATCTTGTAGCCGATCAGCGCCCTGTCGAAAGTGATGAGGCTCTGTATCACCTTCTCGTCTCCTGCAGGCACGAAGATGTGGAGCGGCGCCTTCCTGTTGTTCATGCCCATCGTCCTGACAAGCCCCGCTATCCCTATCGTGTGGTCCCCGTGCGCGTGGCTTATGAATATCGCCCTCACCCTTACTGGGTTTATCCCGTGCTCCAGCATGCGGAACTGCGTGCCCTCTCCGCAATCGAAGAGCAGGACGTCGCCCTCGTAGATGACCGCGACGCTGGGCATGCGCCTTGTCAGAGTAGGCGCGGATCCCGCGGTTCCAAGTATTATCGTCTTTATCTGCATGCGCTCAATCCAACTCTACAGTAAGCGTCTTCTTCTTCGCATCAAGCCTTTTTACCGCTATCCCTCCCGCGCCTTCCAGCTCCTCCGCGCTCCTTGCCTTGCTCTTCCTTGCGTGTTCCAAAAGCGCATTTATCTCCTGCATGCGCTCGAAGATCCTGCCCGCGATCTTCTTGTACTCCTCACCGTTTGCCTTCGCCTCCTCTATCTGCTTTCTCAGCTTTTCGACGCTCTTCTGCAGCTCTTCAACTTCCCTGCTCTTCTCAGGGTTCGTCTTGGTCGAACGCTCATCAATGTAGAGCGAGTCTAGAAGCTTGCTCAGGCTCGGGAACTTGTGCGATTCCACTTCCATGATCCTTTCCGATGCGGTTTCCGGCCTCGCGCTCCCGCGCTGCTTGGGGAACACGTACGCCATGCTCCTCCTCACGCTCCTCTCCTTGAAGCTCCTGCCGCTGTACACCAGCTCGATTATGCTGTCTTTGTTGGCGAGCAGCATGTTGCCCCTGTCGAACATCTCGATTATCATCCTCCTGTCCTCCCTGCCTGAGAAATCGATAACGAGTATCCTATCGGTCTCGTGCTGCGATACGCCCAAAACCGTGCTCCCATCGAGCTTCTTCCGAACAGAGAGCGCGAACTCCGTCGGCATCTCTGTCTTTTCCTTGAACTCGGTCAGGTTTACCGTCTTCGCGAGGTTGACGTAAACGGCGATCTCCTTCCGCTCTTTGGAAAATGTCATGAGGAAGGAGTTCTCACCCAATTCGTAGAAATTCTTGAAGTGCGAAGAGACGAGAACTCCGAGCTCCTTGGCTATTACTCCGAGTTCGATCGAGGAAAGGGCGCGAATTTTGCCTGCCACAATAGCATTACCTCTTCTTCCTGCCCTCCTCCTTCGCCACCTTGGCGAACTTGGTCACGAGGGACTTGGTGCCGCCGTTCTTGCCCTCTAGCACAGCGCCTATCTGCACCACGTCGGCTCCCGCCTTGTAAGCGCTCCTCAGCTGCTCCGTTGTCCTAACCCCTCCGCCGACTATGTATGGCACTGTGATTGCGCTCCTAACGGCGCTGATTATGCTCGTTGGTATGGGCCCGAAGCCCTGGAGCTGCGGGTTCGACCCTGCGTCTGTAATTATGATCCTGTTCCCGAGGAACTCGCCCGCGTTTGCAAGCGCAGCTGCAATCCTCGGCTTCGCCCTCGGCACCATGTTGACGTCTCCGACCCAGCCGACCGTCCCTCCCGGTTCGACGACTATGTAGCCTATCGGCAGCGGCTCTATCTTCATGCGCTTGATGAGCGGAGCGGCAAGCATCTGCGCCTGCGTTATCCAATAGGGGTTCCTCGCGTTCAGCAACGACATGAAGTACACGGCATCAGCGTGCGGCGTCAGAGTGGCAATGTTCCCTGGGAAGAGCACGACGGGCACGCCCTTCACCTTCTCCTTTATCCCCATGGTGACGCTGTCAAGCAGCTCTCCCTGCGCGCCTATGCTTCCGCCGATCAGCACAAGGTCTGCGCCGCCCTCTGCGCTTTCCACCCCGGTGCGTATCGCGTCCTCCGGGGTCCTGTAGTCCACGGGATCGATGAGCATGAAGAGCATCGAGCCCTTGCTCGCAAGCGTGTCGTTTATGTACTTCTCCACTTTTCCTATCTTGATCGTCATGTCAGCAACCCTATTTCGCCCTTGCCTTATTTAAAAACTCGTTTACCATCTCCTGTCCGCCTGTCTTGATGTCTATGTCAGGCGTGAATCCCAGTTCCTTCCTTATCCTGCTTATGTCTATAACGCGGTCAGATGTAAGGAACCTGAGCTCGTCGCTGTCCAGGTTTCTCGACTTCGCGAGCACCTTCACGAGGAATTCCGAGACGTGCCTCTTCGGCCTCTGAACCTTCATCAGGTCCGCGGCCATGCCCACAAGCCCTTCCTGCGTGTACACGGCCCCATCGCCGAGGTTGTAGACCTTGCCAGCGCTGATTCTCGAGTTTGCCTTGACAAGCATTAGGGCTTTCACCACGTCGTGTATGTTTATCAGCGCCATGTGGTTGTCGCCCTTGCCTATTATCACCATCTTGCCCTCCTTCACGGCCCTGAACACCTTGAAGAACGAGTGCTCGAAACCAGGGCCGTAGATGCTGGTGACGCGGAGTATCGTATACGGCACCCCGCTCTTGACTATCTCCTGCTCGGCTGCCATCTTGCTGAATCCGTACTTGTCGGTCGGCATCGGCTTAGTTTCCTCGTCCAGGCTTCCCTTTCTCCTTCTGCCGTAGACGTCGATGCTGCTCGTGAATATGAGGTGCTTGATGCTGTTCTTCTTGCATGCCTCGAGCAGGTTCTTTGTTCCCTCGACGTTCGCCTCCATCACGCTTTCAGCGGTCTCCCTTGCAGCGTGCACTATGGCCGCGAAGTGGAAGACGACGTCTGCGCCGTTGCATCCCTCGTCCAGTACCTTTGCATCGTTCAGCGTGCCTACGAAAGGCACAGTTCCGGAGGGCAGCTGCCTTATCTCGTCCTTGTCTATCATGAGCGCCCGCACCGTGGATCCCGAAGCGACAAGCGCCTTGACCACGGCGCGCCCGAGCCTTCCGGTGGCGCCCGTCACGAAAACCGTATCAGCGTGCATGTCTTGCTGCATTCGATTATGCCTCCTTTAGTATCCTTGTTGCGAGGAACCTGGCGTACCTCTCCGGCGTCCTGCTCACCGCATAATGCTCCCAGTCCTTGCCGAAGGGAACGTAGACGCTGGCCCTCGCGCCCTTCTTCACTACCCTGCTCATCTTCTTGCTGTTGTACCCCAGTTGGAACTCGAAGATAAGCGACTTCTTCACGTTAGCGCCGTTGAGCAGCTCACGCACCGCGGTGTCGGGCGCCGATTGCACAACTGCATTCTTGACCATCCTGCTCGCGTTCTTCACCCTGCCGGATATCCTCTTGCCGGCTTCCTTGCCTTCGCCGTGCGCCTCTGTGCATAGTATCTTCAGTGCCCTGATGTTGCCCCTGTTTGCCTCTATGTAGTCGTCGGAATGGTCGACACTCACTGCGTAGCCGACGCCCTTTGCCTCATGCAGGAATCCAGGAAGCGTGTACCTGTGGTCGCGTATCTCAAGCCAGACGAATACCCCGTAGGTCTTCGCTGTATTGATTATGTCGTTGACGTTCTTCTCAGCGACTTCGTCGCTTATGTCGTAGCCTACCTGGTCAAGCGGCACCTGTATGCTCGCCTTCAGGCCGAGCCTCGCTATCCTCCTGATAAGCTCGAGGTAGGTTGTCGTGGCGTATCTCGCCTTGGTGCTGTCCCTGGCGTTCTCGCTCAGGAACGCGATCGAGACCGGCAGCTTCTTGTCGTTCAGCTCCTTCGCCTTCTCTATTGCAGAGCTCATGGTGGTGCCTGCGATATGCCTCTTTACTATCCTGTATAGCAGCCTTTCCGCTATCGCGCGCTCTGCCAAAGAAACCCCTAAATAATAGGTATGATATGCTATTATATACTTTTTAATGATTCGATGCTGACGTTAAGCAGGCACGCCGGAACAGGAGGAATCGTGAAGCGCGCGCCCGAAGATTTCGTGGTAAAGGAGATAACTAGCAACGGCACCGTGCTGCAGCCTGACACGAGATACGACGCCAAGTCGCTTGGCGTGGAGGAGGTTCCGGAAGGTAAGTTCATATCGTTCGTGCTGCAGAAGAGGGACTGGAATACTGTAGATGCGCTTCTCGCGATAGCGAAGAAGATGGGCCACGGCAGGAAGTCTATCGCGTACGCGGGGTCCAAGGACAAGAAGTCTGTGAGCGTGCAGCTCGCGAGCGTCTTCCACACAACTGATTTTGACCTCGGCTCCGTGCGCATAAGCGGGATAAGCGTAAACGGGCAGTGGAGGAGCAACGGCGTCGAGCTGGGCCAGGACCTCGGCAACGCCTTCGAGGTGCGCGTGCATGGCGCGTCGCATCCGGAAAACGCAAATCCAATAATAGAGGAGCTCAACGGGAAGATGCCCAACTATTTCGGACCGCAGCGCTTCGGAGACAGGGGCAACAACGCCGCAATCGGCATCTCGATACTGAAGGGCGACTTCGAGGGCGCGGTCATGGAGTATCTCACAGGAACAGCAAACGAGAGGAACGAGCACGTGAGCGAGGCACGGAGCAGGCTCAGAGATACGCTCGACTTCGCAGCCGCACTTGACCAGTTTCCCAGGTACATGCGCGGCGAGAGGAAGGTGCTCTACCACCTGTCGAAGTATCCCGGCAACTACGCAAACGCGCTCAGGCTGCTGCCCAGGGGCATAGCGATGATGTTCATACATGCGGTGCAGTCGCAGATCTTCAACGAGGAGCTGGGGCAGAGGATAAAGAACAGGGACTTCAAGAGCGCCGCCTACGCAGGCGCCGACTTCTACGGCTTTCCAGAAGAGAGCGCGGGCCCAAGCGGCGAGTTTCCGCTCGGCGTAATGGTCGGATACGAGAGCAAGGGTGAGGAGATAGGAGAGTATGCGGGTGCCGTTATGGAACGGATGCAGATCTCAAAGGAGGAGTTCGCGATAAAAACAATGCCGGAGCTTGCGATGAAAGGCGTCTACAGGCCGCTGCTCGCGCCAGTCAGGGACATGTCGTGCGAATCAGGAAGCAACAGCCTGCTGCTTAGGTTTTCGCTGCCGAAGGGTTCGTATGCAACTGTGCTTCTGGAGGAATTCGCAAAGAGCGCGCAAGCCTAATAGACGAAAGCCCTGCGGACAGGCTTGAGGTCAAAGTAGCTGTCCTGCAGCCTGACCATTCTGTCTATCTCAGGGTCGACGTATTTGTTGAACAGCTCGGTAAGTCTTTTATCGTTGGAATGCAATAGAAACACGCTTGTGGTGCCGTCAATCCCGTCATGGGAAACTTTCACCTCAAGTTCGCGGTGCACAATATCAAGACGCGCGACCTCCTGCAGTATGCTTTTCAGGTTCTGCTCAAGCTGTGCCTCCATGTTTTCGTCCAGCCCCTTCAACGTAGTCTGCCTGGCCTCGAAGCTTGTGGTCGAGTTTGCTGGTTTCCACAGCGTCCTGCCCCTTGCTATCTTCTGTTCCTCCATCTTCCTCCAGTAAGGCTGTCTCCTTTGGGTATTTAAGAATTGACGTTAGTCCGAGAAGGAGAAATGGGAAAGGGCGGCAAGGCCAGAAGACACGCGGATCGGGGAGAACCGGAAATGCTTGCCTGCCGCCACACCCACAATCATCTTTGGCACAAAAACGTATTTAAGAATAGGGTAAAACTTTCGGTTTTGTCGACGTTTTCGTGAGCGCGCGCCTTTCGAGAATCGCCGGGGTAGGGATTTGAACCCTAAAGCCCCGAAGGGCACTGGTTTTCGGGACCAGCGCGATGACCAGATTCTGCCACCCCGGCACAATAGCTCTTTTAAACGTTAATTAATAAGTGTATCATAGTTATTATTGTTAAAATTACGATCAGCAGTGATATTTTGGAGTTCGCTAAAAGGGGGATAATCCCAAGGCTTTTCATCGTCGTGCTTTTCATAGCCCTATCGCTAGTCAGCCTCGTATTTTCGGCTTACCTGATGCTAACAGCAAGGGGCGGCTACGTCTTCGCGCTCGCGATCGCGTTCACGACCCTGGCGCTCGTCTCGTGCCTCTTCAACGGTGTAACCGCATACGCCTATTACAGGTCTTACTACTACGACAGGCACCTTGAGAAACTCAAAAAGGGGCTCAAGCCGATGCGCAGCCTTCCTACAGTCGCTGTGATCATGCCAACGTACAACGAGGACCTCGGCATGATAGAGCGCAACATGCTCAGCCTCAAGAAACTCGATTACGAGAAGGGCAAGATCAGGTACTACATGCACGACGACTCCAAGGATCCAGAGGTGCGGTCCAGGAAGATGGCGTTCTGCGAAGCGAACGGCGTAGAGTATCTCACCAGGTCCGAGAATACGAACTTCAAGGCCGGCGCACTCAACAACACGCTCGAGCACTCGCAGGGAGAGTTCATCGCGATCTTCGACGCAGATGAGGAACTGACCGACACGCACTTCCTCAAGGACCTGCTCCCGTATTTCCAGGATGAGTCAATAGCATTCGTACAGACAGAGAAGAGGTTCTCCAAGGGCACGCTCTTCTCCGAGAGCGTCGACCTCTTCGATGCGCTCTTCTTCAGGTTCATACAGCCGGCCAGGGCCCTGAACGGCACGGCAATCTTCGCGGGTTCGTGCGGCATAATCAGGCGCGCAGCACTCGACGCTATAGGCGGCTTCCCTCAGTTCGTCACAGAGGACACTTTCTTCAGCTTCGAGTCGGACATACACGGATACAGGAGCGTCTACGTGCCCCAGGCGTACGCGCTCGGCAAGCCGCTCACGTTCTCAGAACTGATGAGCCAGCAGTGGCGCTACAACTACGGCGACACCCAGTTCCTGGTCTACTTCCTGAAGAGGTGGAGGAGCGAGAAGAAGCACTCGTTCTCACCGATCTCGAAGCTCGACTACCTCGCGCACGGGTTCGGCCTAAACTACCTCTCCTCGATACTCATACTCTTCACAGTAGTCGCGCTGCTAACTGTCTTCTCAGCTGCGCCGTTCGCATACTCGACAGTCACGCAGGCCGCTACCGCGGGCTACACGGTTCTTGGCCTCGAGCTGCTCGGAATAAGCGCCTTCCTGCTCTCGCTGATAGTGCCGATAGCGCTTACGAAGGTATACTTCAACTCGTACTCTAAGGGCCTGATGCTCTTCGTGCTGAACTTCGCCCTCGCGTTCGTACGCCTCAAGGGCGCGATAGCGGCCCTGCTCTCGATGAGCGGGGTGAAGGGCTGGTTCAAGGGGAGCGTGCTGGACAACAAGCCGATACGCGCGCTATACGCGCTCAAGAACGCAACGCTGGAGCTGACCTTCTCGGTTGTGCTGCTGATTGCAGGATCGCTCGCCGCGCTTTCGTACAACCTCTCCGGGGCCATGTGGCTGCTCTGGTACGGCATACTCTACACCTCTACCTTCTTCTTCTTCTACAGATACGGCTAGGCGTTTGCATGCTCTTCTTCAAGAAGCACTCCGTGGAACAGGGTGCGATAATCGCGATGTGCGACAAGGAGCTCATCGGCAAGGTACTGGAATCCGGCAAGATACACATAGACCTCGACAGGTACGCATCCTTCTACAAGGGCGAGCTCGTGAGCGAGGAGGAGGCCGAGAGCATGGTAGAGGGCGAGGAGATATATTCGGCTAACATCGTGGGCGAGAGGTCCGTAGCTGTGCTGATGAAGAAGGGGCTCGTTGGAAAGGGCGACGTAAAGAAAGTGGGCAAGGTTCCCTTCGTGCAGATCTTCAAGGTAGACGTTTTCTAGGCTTGCTGCTCCTTCTCCTTCTTGAGCCTGAGTATCGTTCCCGCGATGTCCCCGCGGCTCTCCTCAAAGGCCTTCCGCACCAGAGCGTCGTCGTTCACACCGGTCTGCTCTTCTATGAACTTCACGTCGTCGTCGCTTATCTCGATCTTGCTCCTGTCTATCTGCCGTATCGCGCCGCTTATCTGGAAGCTGCGCATGCCCTGCCCCTCGATGAGCGTCACCTCAGGCGCGTCTATCACTATGTCGCTGCCCTCGCAGTGAATGACCACCTGCGTGCTCTTTATGCTCGTGCTCCTTATGCCGAGCTTGTCCATCATGCCCTTCAGCGCCTTCGGGTCTAGGTTTGGGAACATCTAATTACCTCAATCGTCATGGACTCTGCGGGATTTGAACCCGCAACCTTCCGCCTGCAAAGCGGACGCGCTACCGTTGCGCTAAGAGCCCTCTTTAACATGCTCGCTCTCGGTTTATATTCTTAAAGCTAATGCTTAAATACTCAGAAAAGCACAATTATCATAGGGTTAGGATGTCGATAGGGCTAAGATTGCAAGATAAAGAACACAATTTAAGCGAAAGCGCAGAAAAAGCCGCAGGAAAAGTGGTAAGAAGCGAGAGTGAAAAGAAAGCGGTTGAAATGGCTATGCGTCTGGGCGTAACCAACGAGACCTTTTCCATTCTCAAACCGTTTTTCCCTAAAGAGGTTGTTGCACAAGGATCAAGAGTGAGTGATGCAAAACTCGCATTTGACATTAAAGTCCGAAAACTTAATTCTGAGATTGACAAGCTAGGGGAGAAAGAAAAGTCCGATTATCTGAATTTCGATTCGCAGATGCGGAAGGCAGGGACAAACACAGAGAAGATGGGCCTAAGAGAACAATTACCAACGGTATTGCTAAAAGCTTACGATGCGACTAACAGCTCCAGAGAGAAATACGAGGCAGAGCAGGCTAAGCTCGAAATCTTGAAGGCCGCCAATAAAAACTTGGAGAAATATCAGAAAAACTCCTTTGAGGGCGCCTTTGATCAATCATCTGCAGATGCATATGATGAACTCCAAATTCTGGCTGGAAAAGCAACACTGTCAAATCCTGATGCCTTCGATCAACTTATAGAGCAGAGAAAGAAGGCCGCAAAGTCTGTGATTGAATCGTTCGGAGGCAAAAGCACCGAAATGGAAAAACTCAATGCTCTTTTCCATGAGGTGGAACAGTACAGGAACAAAAGCGGTAGAGGCAAGACCATGTATGGCCTAGGCCAATGGCTCGGCATGGCCAGCAAAACAACGCAGACTAACTCTGTAATAGACCTGCTTTCGCAAATGGATTTCACCGGAATAAAGAAGGAAGTTGCAGACTTTAACAAGAATTTGATAGTCTTAAATGTCTTAGAAGAGGCCCAGGCAGAAGCCAAGAGTAGGAAGATGGCGCATGCAACCTCAACAATAATAGAAGGTCTCACTGTAGATGATTTGAAGGCACACGGTCTTTCAAACGCGGTAATGCTGCGCGAACCGACCGCGCTTATGGAGAACGCCAAGTCCAAGGTCCAAAAGACCCTGATCGAGCAGGAGAAGGAAAAGGTCGATGAGATACTCTCTGAGTTCGAACTTCTGAAAAGTGGCACTGACAAGAAGCGCATACGCAGGCTGAATGGACTTTACACCCAGGCAATAGTGGAGATAGGTTATGCGATACCTTCAGTTTTCGCCAACAGCCTTAAGATAGAAGAGGTAAACGGCCTACGTGACCTCAAAGCTAAATTGGAGAACGAGATGGACAAGAAGACGAAGCAGCTTGGCATTAAACCTGAAAATAAGACGATAACCAAGGAACACGTAGAGCTCATGCTCGACCACTTCAATGATATAGCCAGATGGGGCGAGGAAGACGTCATATGGCGCAGCATGACCACTTATTGGGATATGGTAAACCTCTTTTCGAGCGCGTACGACATAAAACTGAAGGACGTACAGGAAACACTGGACGACTTCGTGACAAGAAACATACAGCTCGGTGAACTTTTGAGGGGCCGCGGATCGGAAAAAGCAAAAGCCCAGCAAGCCATAAGCCTGGCAAATATGCCTTACTGACACGGCCAACAACGTACAATACGAAGCTTATCGATTATCATGCTTAGCGTAGCCACTTCTGGTATTTCACAGCGGCCAAGTCCAACGAGTTTACATACCTTTAAATAATTTTCCTATATAATGAGATTGCATTTCGGGAAACCGGAAAAGGTGCCAATATGGCAAAAAGCGACGACGAAGATACGAACGACGAGAACGACGATGATTCAGATGAAGACACGGACGACGACTCCGAAGAGGGCGACGACGACTTCGACAGCGAGGAATCGGAAGAGTTCTAGTCAGCGGCCATCTACTTTTTCTTGACGAAGAAATTCATTATGCTCCTCATTTTCTTAGCGTTAGCGCTGGTTTGATCGGTTATCGCATTATATGGCGCATTATACGCCCTTGTCAGCTTGCCACCGGGAACTGACATCGTCTTGACCGATGGAGGTGCAGAATAAAGAGGCAAGCCTGCTGTTAATGCCTTCACCTTATTTTCAACAGAGCTCTGATCTAGCGCGGATCTAGATGCCGGAGTGGACTTGCCGTGAAACTCGTTTACCAAGCGTCCTACTTCATTTTCAATATAGCCGGCTGGCAGAGCTCCTCCCAAAGCAATCATACCGGAAGTTACCTTTAGTTTCTGGGCTTCTTCATGTAGTGCCTGTATCCTAGTTAGATCTGTAAGTCGTTTCGTGAGCGTGTCTGTCTCTTTCTTAGTGAGCGTTCTACCCAACGAGCCGGCTTTCTTGACATCGTAATTTATAGCGTCCTTAGCAGAAGCGAGTTCTATATTGGTCGTTGGTTTTATACCATGCTGCTCCCTGAGATCCTGAAGCTTGCTCGCGTATTTCTCTCTATCTGCCTGCGTCTTCGCGCCTTCATACTTCTTCAGCGTCCTGCCATAAGTGCCGCTTGCAATCGCCCTCACTCCGGCTCCAGCCATTAGCGCTCCCGTGGCCGCCACGCCCCCTACTGCCATCTTCACTATGTGATGGCTTGTCACCGGGCCACTCTTAGCAACAACTTCCTGGACCAAGGCGCTGTTCAACGCCTTTGCGCTCCTTCCTGTTACTATAGCTCCTTTAGCTGCCGCCGCCCGTGCAGCCACCTGACCCGATATCTTCCTCCCAACAGGGCTACCTGCGAAGGCCCTGCCGATAGTGCTTCCAGCCCTTCCCTTGTATGCGCTCTTTCCTGCGAGAGAGCCCTTGCCGCCGCTCTTGCCGCCTATGCCCGCGAGCACGCCTATGCCGAATATTGCGAAGATGTCGTACCCGCGGCTTATGCCCGCTGCCGCGGCTATCAGTATGATTATTATGAGCAGTGGAATCAGCGCGTATACGGCCCCGAAGCTTAGTATTATCGGCAGCATGCCACTCCCCTTACGTTATGAATTATGCATTTCTTGCTATTAATACCTATCCCTTATTTCCGTCGGCTTGTCCTCGACATCAGGCCCCTGCCGAACATGAGAACAAGAGCGAGCGCCATGGCCCCAAGGGTCGTGAGAAGGCCCAGGCTCCCGTAGCTGAGCTGGAAGAGGCCTATCTGCACCGCTGCGCTCGTCTGCGTGGGCGCGTACTCGTAGTTGAACTCGCTCTGCTGCGAGGCAGCGCACGTGCCGGTGCAGCCCTGCCCGTTGACAGCATTTGCAGTGAACGCGAGCGGTATCTGCGTCACGCTTATAGGCTCCGGCGGAGGCCAGCCGTAGTAGACCGCCTGTATCTGGTCGTTCCTTGAGCCGCATGCGGATATCGTTGCGGAGAAGTCGCCCTTGTTGTCGATTATCGGGGCCGTTCCTATGAGCCCTATCTGAGATGTGCAGATGCCGTTGCCAGTCTGCTGGTTCGTGACTGCGCAGAACTGCTGCGAGCCCTGCGTGTACGAGCTTGCGCAGTTGAGGTACGCCTGGTAGTCGGAGAGCGTCTGGCTGCAATATGTCTGCGGGTCGGAGAGCGCTCCCTTGCTGTTCGCCCAGCCTGTGCTGAGGCACTGGGCCACGTCCGGGTAGAGAATGGAGCAGTGGTTCAGGGCGCCTGTGTTCGGGCACGAGTTCGAGAGCGCGGCCCCTTCGTTGTTGTTGTTTATGTTGCAGACGAAGTACTGCGGCTCGAGCAGGCCGTTGGTGGGCGGGTTGCAGGTGCCCATGCTGTTGTACGATGGCGCGTAGGTGACTATGCCGGCGTTCTGCTGCCTGTTCGGGTCGCTGGGCCCGGTGCCTGTGTAGACCGGGTTGCTCTGCGTGCAGGTGAGCCCGCTGGCCTGAGAGGTCTGGAAGGTGCAGTACTCGGCATCGAGCTTCTGCGTGGGGTCAAGCGGGTTGTAGTTTGCGTAGTTGAGGTTGTCGTCGTAATAGAGGTATACCTGCTGCTGCACGCCGCCGACGCTCTGCGGCAGCGGCGTGAAGATGCTGCCGAGGCTGGTGTAAGTTCCCGCTATCCCGTTTATCGTGACAGTGGTGAGGTTCGAGTTCGCGGCGTCGGGCTGCGACTGCACGTTCAGGCTTATGCTGATCGGATTGGCTATGTCGGCCTCTACCGGCACGTAGATCAGGTTGTTGAACCTGTCGTTCATCACGTAGACCAGCTGCTGGTACCCCCGCAAGGAGTACGGGCTGTTGCAGTTGCCTCCGGCGCAGTACTGCGAGCCGTTGAGGTAGAGGTCGAGCGGGCTGTCGTACACTACCTGCTTGTAGATGTCAAAGAGCGGCACCGATGTCTCGAATGGATTGCTGGAATAGTAGAAGCCGATCTGCTGAGGTAGTATCGCGAGCGTCGTGAGTGCGGACTGCCCGGTGTTGGTGTCGAGCGCCTCTATCTGGTAGGTGCCAGCGAAGAGGCACGTTGACGGGGACTGCGATGCGCACGACTGCGGGTTTATTACATATGAGGCTGAGCCTATGCCTGTCGAGACAACCCCTCCACCCACAAGTATCTCTATCGTGTCGCCCCCTGCAGTCGAGGCTGTGACACTGTCGGGTGTCTTTATCACCACAGGCGACTGCGCTATCGTGAGCTGCACCTGTCCGTTCTGCGATACGCCGCTTCCGGATCCCTGCACCACGTATTGCGACGCCGCATTTCCGGAACCGGTCACCAGCGATGCCCCATACTGCGAGCCAGAAGTGGGCGAGGTTCCGAAGGTCTCGTAGCTGCCGTACTGCGTGCATCCCTGCGACGAGCAGATGCCTGGGTATACGGTCTGCGAGGTTACGCTGTACTGGAGTTGCAGGGTCGCGTTGAGCACAGACTGCCTGTTCGCCGAGCAGTCGAGCGATGTAGTCGGCGAGCCCGTGCAGTACGTCGCGTTTGCCCAGATAGTGCCGAAGAGCTTGTCGTTCTGTATGTTGTATGCGATCTGCGGAGGCAGGACAAGGTGCGCGTCTGTCAGGTTCGCTATGTAGTAGCCGTTGTTAGCAACATCGTTGAGGTACGTGGCTCCGCCCTCTATGCTGGCCGCGATCTGGTTCGAGTGGCCCGTTGTGAGCGAGTCGCCGAAGACGTTGACAAGCGAGTCGCTGGACGAGGGAAGCGAGAGCGGCGGGCATGTCTCGTCGCCGTCACCGCCGCTTATCTGGACTCCGGGGCTAGGATTGCTGTACGACTGCTTGATCTCGTACGTGTACTCGTACGGCACAAGCACGTAGCCGTTTATGCTGCTGGTCAGGCTCTCGGCAGTGCCGAGAGTCGGGGATGTGCCGCCGCTCTGCACTACCTGCAGCGTCTGCGTTGTTGTGTATTGCGAATGGCTCGTGTCGGTCGCGGTCACAGTGTACGTGCCGACAGGCAGGTTTGACTCGCTGTATGTCGCCGTGCCTGTGCCGCTCGCTACAGGGTTCTGCTGCCCGCTTATCGAGATGGTCACTATGTCGCCGCTGTACGGCGCGGTTGCAACTATCGTCTCAGTTGACTCGAAGCTCTGTCCGTTCTGCACGGTTATGACCTGCGGGTTCTGGATCGTGAGCAGCGGCGACGGGTTTATCGTCAGGCTGACTGAGGCCGGGCTGTCCTTGGAGGTCAGGTCATTCCAGCTAACTGTGTATGTTCCCGGAGCCAGGCACTGCTCGAGAGTTGAGCAGATTGTGTAGCTTATGCTTCCCTGGCCTGTGATTGTGTTCGTGTTAGAGGATGGAGAGCCGGCTATCGTGAGCTGCATGTTGTCCGTGCTGGACTCACCGGAGCCTGTCGCCTGTATGAGCATCTGGTCCTGCGCGCCCCAGCCTATTGGCGACTGCGACATCGTTGCTTGAGGAGGGCCCGGATATGTGACTATGTAGGAGGTGCAGCCCTGCGATCCCACCCCGGAGCAGCCCTGCCCCTCTGACACAGAGGTCGAGCCCGCGCCGGTGACAGTGAGCAGCTGCGTGCTCCCGAGGCTCTCCAGATACCTGAACGGGTTCGTGGCCGAGAAGACAGGCGCGTGCATGTTCTTTATGTAATCTGTGCCGCCGCTGCCTATCAGGTATCCGCACGCCCCGTTGTTCTGCCCGCCAGGGGTGTTGCCGTTGCTCTGGCTGTCAGTGTAGCAGCTGAAGCCGATGTTGCCGTCGAAGTACTTGGTGTAGTTCTCTACGCTGAACTGCGTTGTTGCGAGCTCGTTGTAGTGCGGCTCGTACTGCGTGCTGCCCACGCACCCTATGTACGGGATGCAGAACTTCGAACCGATGCAGGTGCCCCACAGGAACCAGGCGCAGCTCAGCGAGCGCTGCTTGAAGAGCAGGCTCATGGTGCCGTTGAGGCTTACGGAGAACGCTGTCGCGCAGTCGTTGCTCCCGTCGTTGCACCCTCCGGAGTTGATGCCTCCGATCGTAGCAGATAGCGCCGGGCCGATCGGCTTGAAGCTGCCCGCGTATGCGGACGGCATGTGCGACGGGTTGTACGTGCAGTCGTTGTTGTTCCCTGAGTTTGAGTATGCGGAGCAGAACGAGACCGGAGATCCTCCGGAAGAGACCGTGATGTTAGCCGACAGGATCCAGCCGTACGGCGGATATGACTGGCCCTGCGCGCCGAAGTACGTGGTGGATAGGCCGTAGTAGCCGTTTCCCCCTGCCTGGCCCACGCAGAACTGCTCTATTCCGTGGTTGCCATTGGAATCCGTGCAGCCTGTGGATGCGGTATAGCACAGGGGCTGTCCCGGGGTGCAGCTTATCACTGGCTGGGTCTTGTCTGTGATGCAGGTCGATGTGGTGTACTGCGTGCCAGTTGACGATGCCGAAGGCGTGAACGTCGTCTGGCAGCCCTGCAGCGTGTAGAGGTCGTTGAACTGCGTAGGGTTTATGGGCACGTTGCCCCCCGAGGAGTCGAGCACGCGCACCATAAGTATCTCGAAGTTTGTGCCGCCTGCGTTGCTGCAGCCTGCAGTCAGCAGCCCGAAGAACCATCCGTTTATCAGGCAGTTGACATTCTCGCCTGCAATTCCCTGCCAATCGTCTAGCACATAGACATAGCCGTTGACGTTCGCGAGCCCGAGCGGGTGGTGGAAGGTCTGTGAGTCGAAGTCTGTGTTTATGTTCTGGTTGTTCTGGCTGTTCGTCACGTCAGGAGCCCCCTGCCCGTTGAACTTAACCCCGTAGAGCCCGCCGTTGTACAGGTACTGGGTTATGCTGAGCGAAGCCTGCGCGGCCCCGAGCTGCCCGCTCTGCAGCGTGCCGCCCGTGCTTATCGTCGAGAAAGCGAGGTTTATCGCCTCGTTCTCAGAGAGCGTGGCCTTGTTTGCGTAGAACTGGTATATTGTGCCGCTGCTGGGGCTTGCCGCATAGAGCCAGGTGCCATCGGAGCTTACCGCCACCTCGCTCAGGACCGGAGCGCCGCTTGTAGATGACCAGTCGCCTGTCGTAGCCGATATCTGGCCGGACGATGGGACCGAGGGACCGTTCACAGCAGGTATCTCGATCAGCGCGGGATAGCTGCTCTGCGATGAGCCCCTCCCCCGCCGCTGGTTGGATGTGGCCGCGCCCGTTATGTATACGTCGCCGGCCGAGTCGGCGGTTATGTTGAGCGGCGTGAACTGGCTTATGAACGCGCAGCCGTTGCCGTTCGTGCAACTAGGGCTGCTGCTTGCGCCGCTCACGTACGTGCTGAAGAACGGAGCAAGGTTTATGCGCCTGATCAGGTATGTTGTGTAGTTCTGCGCGTCTATGACGTTCGACCAGTAGCCCTTCCAGTTGTTTGTCCATATCGGGCTGTTCTGGTTCTCGAGAGAGGCCTGTGAGCAGCCGCCGCTGCCCGGGTTGCAGCTCGCGCTCACAGACGGAACGCTGCTCGGAGTGTACGAGCTTGTATTGTAGTAGCCGCGCGGCATGAGACGCAGCACGCTGAGGTAGTAGGTGCCGTCCTGCTTAGAGTAGTTGAGCACGAAGATGTAGTCGCTGCTTATCTCGGCTATCGAGATTGGCGTCGCGATCGAAGGGCTGTACAGGCCGAACTTGCCGAGAACCTGCTGCACCGCGTTCTTGTTCCCGTTGCCGTTCCCATTCCCGTTGCCCAGCAGGTTGCCCAGCTGGCCGATGACGCCGCCAAGTATGTTGCCCAGCAGGCCAGGCAGGTTGAGCGATCCCGAAGGCGTAGAGATGAGGCTCCCGGAGTAGTTGACGAAGAAGTTGCTTACAGTGTCTATGGGCAGCATCTCTATAGAGTTGATCGGGGTGTGGTAGTTCCACGGGCTGAAGATGTCGTACGAGTTGGTCAGCTGCTGGCCGTCCAGCGCGGGCACTATGTAGTTGAAGGTGAAGTAAGGTACCACTGGCGTGTTGAACTGTTTGTACTGCGCGTTGAGGCCGCCGTCTGGGTTGGGCGGGTTAATCACTACCTCGTTGAAAGGAACCTGCTGGTTCTTTACGCTCTGCAGGTTTGTGGTCTCGCTGTACGAGTAGGTGTACTTGCACGTGTACGTCTCTACCAGTATCGTGGTCGTGCTGCTGACAGTGGTGGAGGTCGACGTGCTGGACAGAGAGGACGCGCCTCCGAAAGTGCAGCAGCAGTTCACGCCGCCGCAGTTTGCGCCGCAGGTGCCTCCCTCCCCGGGCCCGGTGCAGATGTCTGCGCGTATGCACTGGCTTCCCGAAGGGCATGAGGATGAGGAGACTGTGGTCGTGCTGCTTACAGTCGTGGAGATGCTGGTGCCGCAGTAGAACTCGCTGCACGTGCTTCCGTGGAAGTCGAATTCCTCTACCGGGCACGAGGCTGGGCAGCTTGTTATCTGCGACTGGCAGTAGTCCTGGAAGCAGTTGACCGTGGTCGTGGCAAAGGAAGCGGTCGATGAGGATGTGGCGCCGCTAAGGGCGAGGCCTGTTGTCTTGTGCGTACTCGCGTTAGAGAGCGTGGCGTTCTTCACAGAGCCTGAGTCGTTCCTCGCGCCCGAGAGCTGGCCCTGTGTGTCTGTCTCCTGCTCGTTGAACGCTATTGTCGGGGTCGCGCCAACTGTCTGCGAATCTGAAACCACTCCGCTCAGCTCCGCGAACGGAGCGCTCCATGTCCAGATGTCGTTCTGCGCGATTGCAGGCACGTTCTGGAAGACATAGGAGTTGACCGCGAAGCTGCTGGCTATCGTGCCGCTTGTCCCGCCGCCGAGTTCAGGCGAGTATGCCAGGTTGCTTACCTTTAGGTTGCTCAGCGAGCTTACCGCGAGGGAGCCGACGCCGGCGCTCGCGAAGGTGCCGTCAGGGCCGACGGTCCAGCCAATGCTTACCGGCAGGTTGACGTTCGATTGCAGAGGCGTGGTCGTTGCAAGGCACCCATCGCCGGCTATGAACTGGAACTGGTTGTCTGCAGTGAAGGGATAGAAGAGCGAGTTGTCTGTAGGCGCGTAGTCGCCGAGGCTGGGGCCGAGCGGCTCGGGGCAGGTGAGGAACCATCCCGAGTTTCCTATGTTGTAGTTGTTTACGCTCACGGCCGGAGACAGCGTAGCGGGAGATGCCTGGACAGTGTCCGTAAGGAACTGGTAATTAGAATTTTGCTGGTAGCTTGTGGTTATCGTCTCCGATAGCGTGCAGGTCGTTGGAGAGGGAATGGATGCTGTGCTGCTGCACGATGAGCCTCCTGTCGTGCCTGCGTTGCATGTGTTGGCGCACGAGGTGCTGCTCGATGCGCCTATGCTAGGAACGATGAGGAAGCTTGCAAGTATGAAGAGAAGGAGAGGAAGGCAAAAAGCAGCGCGCATGCAAACTCTATAATTAGACTAATGTAAGTTATAAATAAGTAAGCGAGCGTTCAGGCCCTCTCGACCTTCTCGTAGACCTTTCCCGCGTTGTCTCCGGAGAACTGGCTCAGCACCTTGCCGCGCATCGCCATCGCCTTGCTGGAGTACGCCCCGCTGTCAGCCAGTATCCTGTTGAGCAGCGATCCGAGCTTCTTCTCCTTCGCCTCTATGCACATGCTCTTCACCTCGCTCGGCAGCGAGCTCGTGTCAGCAACGACCACAGGAACGCCCAGGGCGAGCGCCTCTATCGTTACGAGCGAGAGCCCCTCGCGCTCAGAAGGCATGATCAGCGCCATCGACTCCATCACGCTGTTGAACAGCTCTACGTCGCTCAGGTCATGCCTGAAGACAACCTGGCCAGGAGCGCGCTCCTCTGCCAGGTCCTTTAGCCGCTCGAGGTCCGGGCCTGTCCCCACTACTACGAGCTTCGCGTCTGTCTCGGCCACTGCCTCGATCGCAAGCCCGACGCGCTTGTGGCCCACGAACCTGCTGACCACTATGAACTGCCTCTTCTTCCTCGGCCTCCTTGCCGATAGCCTGCGTATCTCACCGCTGTCCACAGCAACAGGGAAGACGATGATCCTTCTCGGGTCGACGCCAAGCACCCTCTCGAGCAGAGTCCTGGTCGTGCTCGCATTCGCTATCTGCACGTCCGCCATCCTGGAGCTGAGCCACTCTATCATGTAGCCTATGATGCCGAACCCGCTCAGGTACCTCTTCCAGAACTGCGCGTCCCAGACCTCGTGCCACGTTATCGCGAACTTGATGCCGCGCAGCTTGGAGTAGACGAAGAGTGGGAAGAGGTGGAGGAACGGGAAGGAGTCGGCATCAAGGACATCGAACCTGTACGGCAGTATGCTCCAGAAGAGCTTGGCGCTGAAGATCAGGGGCATGCGTATGCTCCTGCGCTTGCTCCCTCCTCTGTACATGCCCTGCCAGCCAAGCGCCTCGCCCACGCTGTGGTACCTTATGCCCTTGTATGTGAACGCGTGGCCTGGCATGCCCTTCCTGTGCATCGTGAAGCAGTGCACCTCGTGCCCCTCCTCAGCGAGCTTCCTCATTATTATGTACCTCCTCTTCTCTATCCCGCCTTTGAACCACGGGTAGGTGTTGTCTGAGGTGAAGGCTATGCGCATGCAATCGCATAGGACCTCGCATGTAAAGTTAAAAAGGAGAGACTACAGCACGCGTCTATCCCTGTGCGTAGGTTTAAAAACTTACTCATGCTTCTCTCTTTCAGTGATGGAATGGCAAAGAGTCAACAGAACTTCTCGGCCTTCATCCTGGAACTGATAGGGAGCCTAGCCTTCCTATACGTAGTTTTCGGAGGAGGACTGAGCGGCTCGCCATCGGCGACCTTCGCTGGAGCAGGAGGATTCTTCCTGCCGCTATTCGTAGGAATAGCAGTGATAGGTTCAGTGTCGATGTTCTTCGCGAGCTTTGGGAGCATCTCCGGAATGGCAAGCCCTAGATTGGGCATGATGGGAATGGGCGACGCGGCGATAACCGCACTGGCGCTGACTGCGCTGACCTGGTCTTGGTCAGGAGGGCAGGGAGTGTACCTGTGGGCTACGCTGATCGGCTTCATCCTCAGCTTCCTAGGAGCGGCCATGAGCGGAAGAAAGATGTAGAAGGAAAGGTTTGTTTTTCTTTTTCTTTCCTTTTTCTTCTTTTTTGTTAGCTAGCTTTGGCTAGCTTCTACGATGAGCGAACAGGGCTTCGTCCATGCTGATGGTATCTTCGTCTTTTGTCAAACCATTGACGTATGCCTGGAATAGGTTTAAAAAGTTTAGCATAGAGGTTAATGCAAGTGAATTGCATGGCAAGAGCACAACAGAACTGGGGTGCCTTCGTTCTGCAGCTCATAGGGAGCCTGGTCTTCCTAGGAGTTGTGTTCGCGGGATCCTGGTCAGCTACGGGAGGAGTGTTCGCAGGAAGCGGATCCTTCTGGGCCCCGATATTCGTGGGCGCAGCGGTGATCGCGTCTGTGGCGCTGTTCTTCGCTAGCTTCGGGCAGATAACTGGATGGAGCGGACCTCAGATGAGCCTGATGGGATTGGAGACTGCCGCTGTGGCTGGTCTTACACTCTCGGCGCTTACTTGGGGCAGCCAGACTTGGCTATGGGCCACAGTACTGGGCTTCGTCCTGAGCTTCCTCGGAACCGCGCTTAGCGGCAAGAGGATGTAGAAAGGAAAGAGCTTCTTTGTTTTTTCTTTCCTTTTTCTTTTTTTTATTTTCTTTTCCAGGCAGGAGCGTAAGCGCCGCGGTAAAGGAGCAGGCTACTTCCTCGGGTAGTTTGCAGCCGCGACTGTCGCGTTGCTCTCGTTGTATGTTATCTTGAAGATCTTAGTGTCTTGGTTTATGTAGACGAGCTGCAGGCTTGCCGCGTTGTTGTTCCAGAGGCATGCCTGCGCGTTGCAGTGGAAGAGGAACTTGACCATGTTGCTGGCCGCGAGCTGGGTGCCGAGCATGTACGCTGCTGTTATGTTCACGTAGAGGTTCGGGGCAGGTATCGGCGAGTAGGTTATGAGGAAGGTCTGGTTGTTCGTCACGTTGAACGCGGTCTGCCTGACCACAGACCAGTTTCCGGTAAGGACGTTGTAGAAGTCCACGTACTCGAACGGCTGTATGCCCTGGCTGAACTTGAGGTAGCTGGCTATCGTTGTGCCCGCTGTGCCGTTGGTTATCACCGTGTCCTCCTCGAGCCCGCTCCCGAAGAACTGGTACAGCTGCGTGGTCTTGTTTACGCGCTCGTTCAGGCTTGTGAACGGGTTGTATCCGAAATTGGCGCCGCTCACGTTTATCCCCGACTCGGTGAATATGCCCCCTGTCTCCACCATCCAGGCCTGCCGCACAAGCAGGTAGTCGGGCTTGCCTGTCATGTTCGCGATCAAGAAACTGCTGTCAGGGCTTGAGTTGTAGAGCCAGGCAGCGAACGCGTTCGACTTGTACGCATACTGCGAGCCCACGCTGTCTGTCACGCTCGTTCTGTTGGCCACGCCCTCTATCACAGAGCCGTCGGGCCAAAGGGTCAGGAAGACGCTGTTTATAGACGTG
Source organism: Microcaldota archaeon (assembly GCA_021818995.1). Taxonomy (GTDB): domain Archaea; phylum Micrarchaeota; class Micrarchaeia; order Micrarchaeales; family CABMGC01; genus JAJYVH01. The sequence goes on along the minus strand of JAKASP010000003.1, from coordinate 18,125 downwards.
TTGTTCTTGGCCCAGGCAAGAGCTTGCACGAACTGTGTGTTGATCTGGTCAGCGGGTGCCAGACCGGATATGTAGCCTATGTCAGTGATTATCAGCAGCGCGACCAAGAAGAGCACCGCGGCCACGTAAAGCGCCTGGGTGAGATTCTGCCCGTCGCTGTAGTTGGAAAGCGCACGTGCCATCAGCCACGCTGCAGGAAGCGACACGATTATCGCAGTCAAAGGCACTAAAACGTCTAGCTGTGCAATGAAGAACGAGATGAGTACCCCAATAACCACGACCACAGGTATGAAGTAAATGAGCTTCCTGTTGTTTACCGCTGCAAACAGCTGGTTTATCATCGATGCAAAGAAGACAGAGACCGGGAATATGCCTGCGATGTATAGCAGCGCGAGGTACCACTGCAACGTCCCCTGGAGTAAAGCGGGTATGAGTATGATCAGGTACATGAACGATGTGGCAACGAGCGCCGAGAGATACTGCTTGTCGTATGTTGGCTTGTGGTTTTTCAGGAACAGCACTATCCAGTAGATGGTGAACGCGCTGAAGATGGACAGGGGTATGGAGATGAGGGAGTTGAACCTGATCGCGTTCATCTGCAGGTACGAAGTGATTGCGAAATAGGCTATCAGGATGAGCACCGTTTCGTCGAAATCGAACTTCCACTTCGCGTGACCGCCAAGCACTCCGCCTTCTCCGTGCTCCACGCGCATGAAGAAGTATGGCAGGAACATCGCCAGCAGGACGAACCAGAAGAGCAGCGTCAGCGGCTTGAAGTAGGTTGCGATGACCATTACCAGGCTCATCGGATTTGTGAAGTTCTGGAAGTTGAAACTGGCGAACAGGAAGTCGTAAGTGGGCGGCTGTAGCTCCTGTATCGTCGATGAGAACGAGCTCGTTATCACATATCCGCCCGTGACCTGGGAGACAAAGCCGGGAAGGAGTATGTAGAGCAGCACGAATGCGGCTACAAGCGCCGCGACAGAAATCCCGAACCTCTTGTACGGAGTGTCGAAGAAGCTGAGATGGGCCTCATGCTTGCTTAGCATGTAGTGCACGAAGTACCAGGCGAGGGCCAGGGGCACAAAAAGCACGAAGAAGTAATTGTCTGTAAGCGCCTGCCCGGAAACTATCCAGGACGGTATCCTGTAGAGCGCAACGATGAAGAACCAAACCAGGAGCACAATGAGCATGTACTTGCTGTCTTCAACGAGTTTTTTCTTCTCGAGCGCGAAGCCGAAGATCAGGATGCTCATGAGCGATAGTATGTAGATTGTTGTTGTGAACGCTGCCCCGCTCCACACGAGGTTGCACAGGCTCAGGAGGATCGCCGTGGCGCCAGAGTAGGCAAGTTTCTTCTTCGTATTCTCGGTTTTGAAGATTGCAATCGTGGTTATGAGCGCTGCGAGGAAGAAGGCGGTGATGAACGTGTCGCCCCTGTAGATTAGCGCGCTGGTGCGCGCAGCGTTGCCCATGTTCAGGGCTATCAGCGCCATGACCAGCAGCCCGAAGAACCTGTCCTTGCTCCAGTTCCTTGCCAGGAAATAGGCAAGCAACACGTCAAAGATGCCAAACAGCACAGGGACGAGCCGCATTATGTCATAGTAGCCAATGCCAACGAACCTGAGGAAGAAGTACGGTATGAGCGTTATCCAGTATAGGCCGAAGGTCTCGTGGTGCGGTGCGCCCTGCGGCCCGCACATGTCGTTGCTCGCAGCTATGAAGCCGTTGCAACTAGGTGGCCAGCCGCTAAGCGGGTTCACCTGCGGAATGGCGAAGTTGTTGCTGACCGCGGCCCTTATCAGCGAGTAGTGGAAATAGCCGTCGGGCTCGTAGAAGCCGTAGTACTGCAGCATCGGTATGCGGAAGTATACAGTAAGCACTATGATTAACGCGGCCGCAGCAAGAAAGATCGCCAGGTTGCGTTTTTCCTTGCTTGCTACACTCTGCCCCTGCTTTATCTCATTCTCCAACTTATCTACACCAGCGTTAGCATAAGGATTGTTGCACAAATATTTACTGATAAACCTTTTAAACACGCACAGCGTTTCTTCGGTTCGCCTTCCTCGCGTAAAGTATGCCCCTGCCGTTGCCGTTGCCAGACGATCTCACGCGGTATCCTCGCTGCTCAAGCGCCTTGCGGATTTCGCGATCGCCCCTGTGGAATTCCATCACTATCTGGCTGAATCTTGAGGTTATGTAATCAAGATGCGCTCCGCTCGGGTCGAAGAGCGAGTACTCGCAGCCCTCGCAGTCTACCTTCAGCGAATTTTTACTGCCTTTCAGCTTGAGCTTGCGCGCGTCGAACTCCCCTTGGAAGACCTTCACGTACTTCTGCAAACGGTTCCTCTTCAGGTTGCGCCTCAAAACCGAAATCCTGTAGGCGTCTCTGTCAAAGCAGTAGACTTTCCTCGCGCCCCTGGTCAGGAAGTATATCGCGGTATCGCCTACGCTGGCGCCCACATCAACAACCTCCCGCCCCCTCACCTTCAGCTCCTTGTACGGCTCGTATGTGAATATCTCCATTAACGCGAGAGGTACGATCCTAAGCGCGGCCGAGTTATACTCGAAGGCCAGCCGCTTGCCCATGTACGTTAGCGTGGCGCTGCCAGGAAGCAGAAACAATCTTGATTCCGAACCAGATTTCGGCAGCATCATGGCCGACTTCCTGATGTGCGCCCTGAACAACAGATAATCGAACGGATTCCTGGTGGTTGTAAATATGGCAAGGGCTACGCCCATCTCATTGATCATGTTTCCGATGGCGCCGCGCTTTCTCATGCAAGGCACGTACTCTAACTGAATAGCTTCTTTTTAAGCTTTATTCGCTCAAATCACATGCGCATAAGCATGCAAGACAGAAGGGCCGGAAAGCTGCACTACGCAAGGTTCGCCATGAGGTGGAAGAACCTGAGCGAGCTGAAGAAAGAGAGGGTGACGCTCATTCTTTCCCCGCATCTTGACGACGTATTCCTCTCCCTATACGCCACAATACTCTCGGGCAAGCTCGGCCGCAACATACTTGGCGTCAACTTCTTCACAGCTTCGGATAGCTCCGTGGACGCAAAGGCCAGCACCACTTTCAGGACTGTAGCGGGCACAAGCATCAGAAGGATGGAGGAGGAGATGCGGTTCTCAAAACTGTTGTTCTCGCACGGCATAAACTACCTGCCCGTGTTCCTGGGTTTGAAAGAAGCATCAATCGGCGGGTACTATAAATTCATAGCCGGTGCCCTGATGGGCAAGCTCTCAAAGAACGCGGGCATGAGGGACGTGTCGCTTGCCGTCTATTCAAGAATGGTGTCGGATTACGCGCAAGAGCTCGACGTTTTCGAAGCGCTCGGACCTTTGCTTGCGCAGTTCAGCGGCAGCATAAAAGACGTATTGGCGCCGATAGGCATCGGGACGCACATAGACCACGGCGTGGTTGCGCAATCGGCCCTCAAGTCAGTACGCGGCCTGAAACTCGGGCTCTACGCCGAAATACCCTACGTGTACATGAGCAACAACATGTCGCTTTCCAAGCTCAGGGCGAATGTGCCCCGGGGCTTCGTCAAGCCGATGGAGACCGGCTTCGACCCGGAGGAGAAGGCTAAACTTTTCAGGAAACTGTACCCGAGCCAGTACGAGGAGAGGACACGGGAGGCATTATTCGCTGTTGGTAAGGGTCTCGGGGAAGTCATACTCTGGAAGAAATAGGTTTGGCATATGGAATCCCTGCCCAGGAAGAGAAAACGCCTTGTGATAGTGACGAACAACCTCTACGCCTTCGGCGGAGGAGAGAAATTTGCGCTTGACGTTGCAACGAGATTGAAGAACAAGCTCGATGTCACAGTGGTAAACACAGTTTCCAAAAAAGACAAGACAACTGTTTCGAAGGCAATGCTTGCGAAGATGTTCGACCTCTCGGGAGTAGAAGTGGTTGAATTCCCAAGTGCGGGAATAGCATCAAGGGCATTCGGCACCGAACCATACACATTCAGAATACCTGGTCCCGTGAGCGCGGCGAGACTCCTGAATCTCTTCGGAAATGCTGATTCAATATACCAAGTAAGCCTCAATCCGTTCCTGCTCTCTTACTCTGTGCTTTTATCGAAGCTGATGAAAAAGAGATTTGTGCTGGGCGTGCACAATTTTTCCCTTGCGGCAGCGTTCGGCGATAGTCACAAGCCTGCGGGCGGGGCCTCCGCGCGTGCGCTCGCGGCTTTGCTTCGGCAGGTGAAGTTCTTCCACGTGCTTAACGACCGAGACCTTGACCTGATCAGGAGACGTTTTCCAAAGGCAACAGTCAAAAAGATACCGAACTTCGTGCCAATGCGTGCGCGCGCAGTTACCAACAACTCTAGGAAGTTCATATGTCTGTATGTAGGCAGGTTGGAGAAGAACCAAAAAGGGATAGACCTGCTCCACGGTGCGATGGAGCGCACAATCGCAAATGACAAAGAAGTGGTTTTTCATGTAGTCGGCAGCGGCGGAGACAGCGAGGCGCTCATAGCTGATGCAGAGAAGAAGCACCCAAAAAACGTAGTGTGGTCGAGGTTCCTGCAAGGCAAAAAGCTTGAAGACGCATACCGCAGCGCAAGCGTCCTCGTCTTCCCGTCAAGGTACGACACCCTCTCACTCGTCCTGCTCGAAGCGCAGTCGTTCGGGTTGCCCGCGATAGCATTCGACATTCCAGGGCCCAGGGACATAATCCAGGAATCCTTCCAGGGTGTCAGAATCAAAGGCCTCAGCCCCGAAGCACTCTCGACCCAAATAATGCGCTATCACAAGATGTGGCGCAACGGAGCGAAGTATGCGCTTACGAAGAAGAAGATAAGCGGTTTAGTGAGGAAAAAATATTCGGCCCAGAAACTTCTACCTGAACTTGAGCAGTTCCTGCTTGGTTAGACCGCAGTCTTGTAGTGTCGAAGCAGCTCGCCTATCCCATCCTCCAATTTCACTTCCGGCTTCCAGCCATACGCTTCTCTGAATTTTTCACTGGAGAGTTCGGACCTTTCGATGTCTCCCGGCCTTTTCGGTCCGCGCTTCGGCTCAATGTTCTTTCCTGCAATCCTCTGTACAGTTTCTAGCAGCTCCGTTATTCTTACCGGTTTCCCGAAAGAAACGTTGTATGTGGCATTCTTTCCCTTCTGCATCGCCACAGCCCTCAGGGCTTCCACCATGTCCTTGACATTCAGGAAATCCCTGGTCTGCGAGCCGTCTCCGTGCAGTACAGGCGCCGTTCCCTTAATGGCAGCATCGACGAAGCGGGAGATTACTCCGGCGTAAGCGTCGTTCTGCCCTATCCCGTACAGGTTCGAAGGCCTCAAAATAGTGTAATTGAGCCCGTAGCTCTCGTGATAGCTCTCGACGCTGCGTTCCGCCAGCAGCTTCGAAAGTCCGTAATGGTTCACCGGCGCCAACGGCGCGTTTTCCAGTATTGGAAATTCTTCCTGCCTGCCATATACCGCAGCGGAGCTGACAAATACGATCTCTTTGGAGTCTGATTTCCTCATCGCCTCCAAGAGCATGATTGTGCCTAGGGCATTGTTGCGTAAGTACTTCAATGGCTTCCTCACGCTTTCGGCCGCGTCGATGTGGGCGGCCAGGTGTATCACCTTTTCGACCCCGTTTTCCTTCAGTATCTTCGCCACGAGCGCTTTTTCCTTCACATCGCATACCATGTCTGTGTGCCCGGAAGCGCGCAGGTCCAATCCTACAATCTTCAAATCTGATGCAGCACAAAGCGCAGCTAGATGAGAGCCTACAAAGCCCGATGAGCCGGTGACAAGTACGCTAGCCATTCATCTGCCCGGTACTACAAACGCCTCCCTCTTCTTAAACTTTTCTAGCTCTTTCGAAAGCTTCCCGAAGGCTTTCCTGTGCGCTTTCGAATTCCTGCTTACCGTTTTATCGCCCTTCATAAATTCGTCAACGGTCCCGTCGCTTCCATTCACACTCAGCTTGTAACCGTCCATGTAAATCGCAGCCCTGAGCTTCTCGTAGTGCTTTTCCACGTACCGCATCCTGTGCCTGTAGCTCTCGGGGAAAAACTCCGCGTTTCCGAACGACTCCGAGTAAACGAAATCCGTGCCCGTCTCCTCCTTCGAACCTTCGATCGCGCGCTTGACCATGTCGAATATTCCTGCAAGGCTCTGGTATCTGGCGAGCGTTCCGCGCTTGCTTCCCTGCGGGTGCTTTATCACCATCGGCACGCGCACCACCTCATCGTAGAGGTATATTCCATGGTACATGAACCCGTGCTCGTTAAACGCCTGCCCGTGGTCCGATGTAAGGATTATCAGCGAATCGTCGTACAGGTTCTTCCTCTTCAGCCAGGACAGGAGCTTGCCGAGCTCCGAGTCGAGGTACTCCGCCTCGAGCACATACTGGTTCTTTAGGTACGCCACCTTCTTCTTGCCGGTCTGCTTCAGCCCGGTCAGGTGATCCTGGGTCTCCTTGTCGCTGAATCTCTTGTATGGCTCGTGCGCCTCGTAGTAGTTTAGGAACAGGAAGAACGGCTGCTTTTGCACCATGGCTTCGGCTTTCCTGTTCACCACCTCCGCGCCCTTCTTAAGGGGGTAGTTCATGCTGCGTTCCCGCATCTTTATCTTCAGATACTCCACCCCGTACTTGGCTATCTCTTTTGCCTGCCCCTTCTTCAGGAGCATGAGCGCAACCTGCGACATGTCTGCGCCGAGGTTCCTAGCCTGGGTCGCCAGATCGCTCTGGATCCACGGAGAGTGCGTGAAAGTGAAGAATTGGTCGAAGCCCCTGTCGAAACCTGTCACCTTTGAGATCATGAGGTTTGCGGATATACCAAGCGTCGAGTAGCCCTTCCCGCGCAGATACTCGGCAAGGGTGGTGTGGCGCGAACGCAGGTGCGCCTCTACTATCTGCGGCATCTTCATTGTCTTGCTTTCGTGTATGCCGTGCTGGCTGGGGTACAAGCCTGTGAAGAGCGAAACGTGCGAAGGAAAGGTCCAGGGCGCAGGGGCGACGGCGTTCTCATACACTGCAGAATCTTCGGCCAGCTCGCCCACATGGGGCATTTTTGCAGGTCCGCCGTAGAGGTCCATTATGTCCTTCCTCAGCGTGTCGCAGACTATGATTATCACATTTGGCTTCCGCATGCTGTACCCTCTTCCATTCTAACATTTGGCTGAAAGGCAGTTAAGCTATCTGTTCTGCATCTCTTTCTTCATATATTTTTCGCGCAGCAGTCTTATCAGCAAGCCGACTCCCTGGTCCCTGTACCTGTACTTCCTGCCGAGCGCATCAACAACCTTCTCGTCGTCAAGGCGCAGGAATTTGGTCACCCCCATTTTTCCTATCATCTTCGCTATCTCGAAGTCGTGGTCGCCTTGCGAACCCGAACGCCATCTGCGCATCTCGCTTGCACGCTCCGCAGCGCCTCCGAACGCGGCGAGCATCCCGCCAACGCTCCTCCTCCTCGCCTGGTGCGCCGCGTCCCTCATGAGCCAGAACATGTAGTAATCGAAGTTGCTGACCTCCTGCTCCTGGGACTTGAGGCCCAGCGCCTCATAGATCCTGAGAAGCCCGAGGAGCGCCTTCTTTCCAGCCGAGAGTTTCACGGCGCCTGTAGACTCCTTTCCTCTCGCCCTGTCCAGCTGGCCGAGTATCCTGAGGTTGTGCCGCGCATAAGTGTATCTCTCGAACCTTTCCATCTCCGCATACTGGCCCTTTGTTGTGTGCATCATCCCTGTGGTCCTGTGGTTTATGCACTCATCCCTAGGAAGCGTTCTGTAGGTTCCGTGCACTATCGGCTTCTCGTGGAGCAGTCCGCGGAACTCTATCGCCTCCTTTCTGAATAGCCTGACCTGCTGCGAGACGAAAGTGCGGCTCTTCTCGCTCCAGAGGCTGTAAAGCGCTATCGAATAGGCATCAACCCCCGGCTTCAGCAGCCTCGGTATGGCGTCTCGCAGCCTACTGGACATCCGCTCGTCTGTGTTCAGGGAGATTACCCAGCTGTTCCTGCACTTTTTCAGCGCATACATCATCAGCGGCTCCCTGTAGCCCAGGGCAACAACCCTGTGTATCTTCAGCTTTCCGAGCCCCAGTCTTGCTTTCTGCCTGACCATCCACTCGTTATGCGCTCGGCTGCTCGCGTCCATCAGGATTATCTCGTCAGCAACGCCGTATGCCTCTTTCGCCAGTTCGAGCGCCTGGCCCAGGTCGTCCTTTGAGAATACAAGCACGGAGAGCTTCTGCATAATGAGTCTTCAACAATAAACGTTTTTATTCTGTCTGTGCGATAACACTCCGCGGGCTTTATGGCAGTTTCAAACGTGTATCCTGACGATAGGTTGCGCATAGCCCTAGGCATGCCGTTCTACTTTCTCTCCTCGCAGGTAAGGCACACGGACCAGACGTTAGGCCAGATACTCAGAGGCACGAAGAACTGGTGGTCCGTGCTGTTCCTCTTCTTCGGCGTCATCAAATATGCCACAATAAGCTACAAGAACGGCGTTGAGGTCCGCGCCACAAAGAAGGATCTCGGCAGGCTGGTAAGCCTGGCCGAGTTCGCAAACCTGCCCGAGCGCCAGAAAAGAAAGCTGGAGATCAGCGTATCTGGCAAATATGCAAGGATGAAGGTCGGAAACAGGATCCTCAAGCTGGATATCGAGGTGGCGAACCCGGTGGCCATCGAACTGAGCACAAGGGAGCACAGCATGATTGACGTCAGCGGCAGGGACGTTGTCGATATCGGCGCGTATGTTGACGACACAGCTATATACTATCTGCTTTACGGAAGGGCGAGGCGCGTCTACGCCTTCGAGCCTTTCCCGTACATGTACGAGACCGGAGTAAGGAACGTCAGGGCCAACAACCTAGATGGCAGGATAAAGACATTCAACATGGCGGTCGCGGGCAAAACTGGCAGCGTCTCGCTCGACAGCGAGTACACGAGCTTCGGTCTTGTGGGTTCGCGCCAAAGCGCGCGTAGGGGAGGCAAGGTCAGGGTGGTGTCGCTGGATTCGATTGTGAAGAGCCTCAAGATAAGGCACGGCGCCCTCAAGGTCGACTGCGAGGGCTGCGAGTACGACATTTTCAGGCATGCATCGAGCAAGGCGCTTCGGAGCTTCGACGCAATACACATCGAATACCACTACGGCTATGCCGATGTGGTCGACAGGCTAAAGAAGGAGGGGTTCAGGGTGAGCTACACAAGTCCTGTCTACAACTTCAGGGGCTTGGGGGAGAGGCCGATGCTGAACGGCCACATAGTCGCGACGCGCGCTAGAAGCTGAAAGAGCGGCGCGATACCGGAGTGTAGTCATTGGATTTGAACGTTACCCAATCGAACCTCTTCTTATTCCTCCTTATCGTTTCCGGGAGAAGCCTTGTGTCGAGCCTGTAGATGTCTGACTTGGGCCACGTCTGCCTGAAGGCCCTGTAATCAAACTTCGGTTTCTTCACCTGCTCGTACATGGTGTTGAACTGCGGAGATATCTTCTTGCCCCTTACCTTTATGTCGCGTTCCATCTCCTCCTTCGATTTCTGGCTGAACGCGGCAGGGTTCCTATCCAGCCCCGTGTGCCAGACTGTGAAGTACATCTTGCTCGGGTCACGGGTTGCGTTGTAAAGCCTGAAAGGAAGTTTTCCCATTCCTCCGTGCCCGGCGCCTAGCATGAAGCCGGCGCTTCTCCTGTAGAAGAATATCTCGTTGAACACAATCCTCTGCAACGGCCTGAGCGAGAACTTCGCGTAGTATGGCGGAGTGACATCGCCGCCGTCGGTCAAGATCTTCTTTCTGCCGTAGTGGATCTTGTAGTTGAAGAGCGGTATCTCCCTGTTCAGGATTATCTCAGTGCCTATGTTTCCGTACAGGTTCCTGGACAGGATCGGATACGCGTATCGTCTGTCCAGGAGAGACGTATCTATCTTAGAGTCGATGAACTCGTCTGCCGGCAGCAAAACCCGCCAATCGGTGTTGAGCATCTTCTGCGATTCAAGAAGCGGATAATTGTAGTACCTGTAGTCGTTGATGTAGCGCTCGGGGACTTTTTTAACGAGCACGTCTCCGCCCTTCTCTATGTCAAGTCCGAGGTCCTCGTTCGTAACAACGGCCACCTGGTCGAACATCTTCCTGTTGTGCTCTATCCAGAGATCTATCGGGTAGTCCTTCTCCCTCCAGTTCTTGCCTATGAATGTGTAAGCGCCTATGGACTCCATTGCAACACTTTCCCAACACTGCTCATGTGTACAGCACCCCTATGCCGCCCCATCCCTGCTTCCTGTTCTCTACTATCTCAGAGCTCCTGTACCTCTTTTTGACCTCGTTGAAGAGCCTGTCGACCTCGCACTCGGCCTCCGGCGGGTGCACAACTATGTCGTGGAAGCCGATCACGCCACCCTTCTTCACGAGCTTCGAGTACATGGCGAAATCCTTCTTGACGCCCTCGTATGTGTGGTCGCCGTCTATGAAGAGGAAGTCCACCCGCGCCCCGCCCAGAAGTCCCCTGGCCCTTTTCAGCGTACTGGAGTCGTGCGAATTGGACCTGAGCAGGTAAAGCTTCTGGCTTGGAAGGGCGAACGCCCTGTACAGTTTCTCACGCCATCTCGGGTAGCCGTTGTCTATGCTCACTATCCTCGCATTCCTGTCAGAAACCTTCGCGAAAAGGAAGAGAGTGCCGCCGTTTGCTGTACCTATCTCGAGTATGCTCTTCGGCTTCCTCTTCTTCAGGATCTCCAGCAGCTTGGTGATTTCTGATCTCACCTGCACAGGCCTCATGTTGATCCCAAGATAGCTGAAGCCGAACGAGAAGTCGATCGTTTCCTTCAGGCTTCCGGAACTGCGCTCTCTTTGTAGGCTTTTGAGCTTCCGTGCAGCGAACGGCACCAGGAGCTGCCCGTAAAACGGCTTTCTTCTCAGGGCCTCGTTCAAAAAGGCGCGATATCCTCCCTTCCTGATTATCTCTTGTGCATTCGCTATGTTGTAGCTAAGTCTATCAAACAGGAAAATCACCGCAGACTTTTATTACATAGGAACGTGGCAAATTAAGAATCTTCTCGTGGCCTTTCGCCAGGAGCCGCTTCTAATGGAAATTGTTGTCCGCATCCTTCAATCCAGGCCACGCCCTATCGGTATCCGAGGCTATAATGGGGCCGGTCGCCGGCCACCTTATCCCGAGCTCGGGGTCGTTCCACGCCACTCCCCTGGAATCTGGCTTTGAGTACTCTCCTGCTATCTTGTACATAACCCTTGAATCCTCCAGCGCGAGGTAGCCGTGCGCGAAGCCTTCGGGGACCATCAGCATGCGCCTGTTCGCCTCAGAAAGCTCTACGCCTATCCATTTCGAATATGTCTTGGAGCTTCTCCTCATGTCGACGCACACGTCGAAGATCCTGCCCGAGATTACGCTGACCAGTTTTGCCTGCGCGTTCGGCTTGAGCTGGTAGTGCAGGCCCCGCAGCACGTTCTTTTTCGACACCGCGACCAGGTCCTGGACGAACTCGGCATTTATCCCGTTCTTCCTGAACACCTTGTTGTTGTGAACCTCCACGAGCGAGCCGCGCGCGTCCCTAAATAGGTCGCTTTCAATCAAGATTACGCCTCGAAGCTTAAGCTTTGTGAACCTGAAGGCCATAAAACCACCTTATTTCTGTTCCTTGTCAGATATCTCCTTGGCGATTACGTTGGCCTTGACCAACGTGTCAAATGTGCCGGCGTCGGTCCAATCGCCCTTAAGTATGTAGTGCTTGAGTTTTTTCTCAGCAACGTATGCGTTGTTTACGTCAGTTAGCTCCAGTTCGCCCCTCCATGACGGTTTCAGCTTCCTGACCTTTTCGAACAGCGTATTGTCGTACATGTAAAGGCCGGTGAGCGCATAGTTTGACTTTGGCACCTTCGGTTTCTCTTCGAAACCCACGATCGAGCCGTCGTTGCCGAACACAGCCACCCCGAACCTCTCCGGATCCGCGACCTCCTTGAGGAATACGTACGCTCCATCAGGGTGTGCGTCGAATTCCCTTACAAGTTTTCTTATCGCCTCCTTCTCTCCCTTGCCCACATAGAAGAGATTGTCTCCGAGAATCGTTATGATCGAATCTCCGCCTGCGAACTTCTCCGCGATTCCCGCGGCGTGCGCTATGCCCATGGGCTTTTCCTGCACCTTGTACGTTATGTCAACCCCGAGCTCGCTGCCGTCTCCGAGAAGGTTTGCAAAATCTCCCGCGAACTCCCTGCCGCTGATCAGTATCAGGTCCTTTATTCCCAGCCCCGCCAGGAAGTTAAGAGGATAGTAGATCATCGGCTTGTCGTATACCGGCAGCAGGTGCTTGTTAGTAACGTTGGTTATAGGCCTGAGCCTTGTACCGTTTCCGCCAGCAAGTATCACTCCCTTCACTCGATCAACCCCATTTCATGCGTTCGGTTTCTATATGCGACCTCACCATATAAATATGTTATGGTCTAAACATCTAACCATGGAAAGGTTATTGGTCATAGGCGCCAGCGGCCTGCTTGGGAACAAGCTCATCCAGCTTGGCAAGGACAGGTTCGAGATGTCGGGCACGTACAAGGAGCACGCGATAAAATCGGGAGGCATGCACTTTCTCGACGTATCCGACATGCGGAGCGCGCTGAAGGTCATCGATAAGGTGAAGCCAGACTGCGTCATAGACACACATGCGCTCAGCAACCTCGACTACTGCGAGGCGCACCCCGAGGAGGCCTGGCGCGTAAACGTCGAGGGCTCGAAGAACGTGGCCGAGGCCTGCAAGAAGCAGGGCAGCAAGTACATATTCATATCCACAGACGACGTTTTTGACGGCAAGAAGCTCAGGTACACTGAGAAGGACAAGCCCAACCCCGTGAACTACTATGGGAAGACCAAGCTGATAATGGAGTACGCGCTCTCGGCGTTGGACATGAACTATATAGTGGCGAGGACCGCGGTCCTTTACGGAACCGGGGGCCTGGGCAAGTCGAGCTTTGCGACCTGGCTCATACAGAGGCTCAGGAGCAAGGAGAAGGTGAGGATAGTGACGGACCAGAGGAACAATCCCACGCTGACTGACAACCTTGCCGAATTCCTGTTCAAGCTCTACGAGAAGGACGAGTCCGGATTGTTTCACATAACGGGAAAGGAGAGCATGAGCAGATACGACTTCTCCAAGGAAATCGCGAGGGCATTCGGCCTTGACGCCAGCCTCATAACTCCGATAACCACCCCCGAACTGAACCAGATAGCGCCGAGGCCTGGGAACGTCAACCTCGTATCCGAGAAGGCGGAGAGGGCCACAGGCCTCAGGACGCTCACTGTCAGGGAAGGCCTTTCGATCTTCAAAAAGCAGGTCGCATAGCATGAGGCTTCTGGTCACCGGAGGAGACGGGTTCATAGGTTCAAATTTCATACACTACTGGTTCGGACGCCATCCGAAGGACTCGATAGTGAACGTAGACAAGCTGACCTACGCCGCAGTTCCGTCCAACCTTGACGGTGTCGGAAAATACGATTACGAGTTCATAAGAGGCGACATAGCAGACAAGAAACTTGCAGACCGCGTGTCAAAAGACGTTGATGCTATCATAAACTTCGCGGCAGAAACCCACGTCGACAACTCGATAGCGAGCTCGGAGCGGTTCGTGCATTCCAACGTTGTGGGCGTGCACACGCTGCTCGAGGCGTCAAGAAAGCACGAGAAGAGGTTCCATCACGTGTCCACCGATGAGGTCTATGGGGCTCTTCCCCTGCACTCAAGCAGGAAGTTCGACGAAAAGTCGGCATACAAGCCCCAAAACCCCTATTCTGCCACGAAGGCCGCGGCAGACCACCTTGTCAACGCGTACTTCCACACATACCGCATGAAGCTGACCATCTCAAACTGCAGCAACAACCTCGGGCCAAGGCAGCACAAGGAGAAGCTGATACCCAAGGCGATAACCAACGCGCTTGCGGGCAGGAAGATACCGGTCTACGGCAAGGGGCTCCAGGTCAGGGACTGGATATATGTGCTCGACCACTGCTCCGCCCTAGAGCTGATACTGAGAAAGGGCGAATACGGCTCAACGTACCTGATTGGGGCAAACCAGGAGAGGCGCAACATAGACGTTGTCAGGCAGATACTGCGCGAGCTCGGAAAGCCGGAATCGCTGATAGAGTACGTGAAGGACCGGGCCGGACACGATCCGAGATACGCGATAGATGCAGGAAAGATAAAAGAGGAGCTGGGCTGGCGTCCGAAATATTCATTTAATAAAGCTTTAAGGGAAACAATCAAGTGGTACGTAGGCTCGTCTGCAGCCTAGGGGCGCGGGCTAAGCGATTTTGGTATTTGTATGTCTGAGCATAAGTGCAAGGTTTGCGGAAGCGCAGAACTGTACAAGGTTCTCGACCTGGGCAGCATGCCCAACGCGAACGGGCTCGTGTCAAAGGACCAGATGAGCAAGGTCGTGAGCTACCCGCTCGTTTACTACTGGTGCAAGAACTGCACCTTCTTTCAGCAGACGGAACTCATAAACAGGAAGGAGCTCTTCGGCGACGACTACACCTACTACACCGGAGTAAACCCTCCGGCAGTTGAGCATTTCAGGAAGCTTGCGGCCGAGATAGGCAAAAAAGCAGAGAGGAAGGAGTTCGCTGTGATACTCGCCTCGAACGACGGAACAGAGATCTCGCTGATGAAGGAGGTCGGCGGGTTCAAGAAAGTTATAGGAGTGGAACCTGCGAAGAACCTCGCAAAAGCTGCGAACGAGAAGGGACTCACCACAATAAACGAGTTCTTCGACGAGAAACTGGGCAAGAGGATAGCAAGCGAGTACGGGAAGGCGGATGTTGTCATAGCGAACAACGTCTTCGCTCACATACCCAACCCAAGGGATTTCCTCATGGGGATGAAGGAGCTGATAGGTGATAGCGGGATGATCTCAATAGAGGTGCACTGGCTGAAGAGCCTGGTCGAGAACCTGCAGATAGACTCGCTCTATGGGGAGCACTACTTCGTCTGGGACGTCAGGGCAATGGACACGATCGCGGAGAGCTGCGGCCTTAAGGTCTCGGGAGTCGACTATCTGCCAGACCAGCAGGGCGGGTCGATAAGGGTTACGCTCGGCAAGCGCTCGCGAAGCAAAGAGATCGACGGCTTCTTCAAACAGGAGGAAGGAACGGGCCTTTACGATCTGGAATCCATGAAGAAGATGCAGAAAAGGGCCGACGAAAGGAAGGCAAAATTCGTAAAGCTGGTAAAGGGGCTGAAGGCGCAGGGCAAGCGCGTCTCGATCTGGACCGTTCCCGCAAAGATCGCCACGCTGCTGAACTTCTGCGGGCTCTCGCACAAAGAGATAGACTGCGCCTACGACCTGACCGAGGCGAAGATAGGCAAGTACATACCGAAAGCAGACATACTCGTGAAGAGCGAGAAGCAGATAGAGCAGGACATGCCAGACTACCTCATCGTCGGCGCATGGAACTACATGGAGTTCGGAAAGCAGAAGATGGAGTGGTATGTCAGGAAGGGCGGCAAGCTGATAAACCCGCTGACCTGCGAGATCTACGGCTGAACGCGCCTACTTCACAGTCACAGACTTCGCAAGGTTCCTGGGATAGTCCGGATTTATGCCGCGCATCACAGCCAGATGATATGCGAGTATCTGCACCGGGATTATGTTCACTATGGGGCTCGCCTCTCCGGCGTCGGGCACCCTGAGCCAGTAGTCGAAGACCTCGTTGTTCTCCGGGGCCACCCCGATAATGTACCCTCCGCGCGCCTTCACCTCCATCGCGTTGCTTATCATCTCGCGCTTGGAGCCATCGTTTGCGACAAGGGCAATGCAAGGGCTTCCCTTTCCAATGAGCGCAAGAGGTCCGTGCTTTAGTTCCCCGCCAGCGAACCCATGTGCATGTATGTAGCTAGTTTCCTGGAGCTTTATCGCGGCTTCTTCTGCCATCGGGTAGTTAACCCCGCGGCCTATTACGAAGATGTCGCGCTGGCTCCTCAGGCGTTTGGCCAATCTCCTTATGCGCTCCTCGTACCTTGGGTTCAGCATGTCGTTCACCTGCTCCGCAGTGTTCAGCAACAGGCGCTTGCCTTCCTTCAGCCTGCCCGCAGTCGCGTATGCGAGCAGGGTCAGGAGCGAAAGCTGAGCCGTGGTCGCCTTTGTGCTCGCCACCGCCTTCTCAGCTCCTGCGTTTAGCATGAAGAAGTCGTCGCTGACGCGCATCATCGTGGACCCGAAGACGTTTATCAGCGAGAGTATCCTCGAACCCTTTGACTTCGCCACGTCTATCGCATCGAGCAGGTCAACAGTCTCGCCGCTCTGCGATACTGCAATCATGAGCGTCCTCTTAGTGAGGTAGTGCTTGTAATGCCCGAACTCCGAAGCGACAGCAGAATTTACATGCTTCTTTGCTATGTTCGAGAAAAGATACTCACCGGCCACGCATGCCCTGCCTGCTGTGCCAGCGCCGACTATGAATACGCCGAACGCATTCCTTATCCTGTTTGCAGCGCGCCTCACAGTGGCATCGTCCTGGTTTATCGCCTGCGCTATCGTGTGCTTCTGCTCCATTATCTCCTTTATCAGGAAGTGGTCGTAGCCGGACTTGCCCTCATCGCTCCTCTTCCAGTCGATTGCGACTATCCTCTTGCGCACCCTGGCGCCTGTTGAGACGTTGAAGAAAGCAGGAAGCCTCGCTGCTCTCTTTCCGAACGAGAGCAGGGCCATCTGGTTATCGTCAATGTACATGACCTTGTTCGTGTGCTCCAGGAAGCCGTTTATGTCAGAGCTGACGAAGAGCTCGCCACCCTTTCCTATCCCGACTATGAGCGGAGCGCCGAGCCTGACCGCTATCACCTGCCCGCTCTTGGAATCCAGCGCAACGAAAGCGGACCTTCCGCTCAGCCTCTTGGCTATGGACCTAGTGGCCTGCTGGAAGCTCTGCCCCCTGCTCATTCCCTCCTCTATATAATGTGCTAATATCTCCGTGTCTGTTTCTGAGGAGAACCTGTGCTTCCTTGCAAGCAGTCCCGACTTCAGTTCCTGGTAGTTCTCTATTATGCCGTTGTGCACGACTGCTATCCTGCCGGTGCAGTCCAGGTGAGGGTGCGCGTTCCTCTCGCTTATGCCACCGTGGGTCGCCCACCTGGTGTGGCCCATAGCCACGCTTCCAGAGCCCAGGCGCCTCGAGACAGCAGCTGCGTTCGCTCCTCCTATCTTTCCCACCCTTCTCATTACAGAGATCCTGCCCTTGCGGTCAAGCGCAGCTATGCCCCATGAGTCGTATCCGCGGTACTCAAGCTTCTTCAGGCCTTCGAGTACCAGAGCAGGGGCCCCGGAACCTCCCCTCCTGCCATAAACCACAATTCCGCACATCTCCGATCCCTTTATCAAGCTTTAATGCCTATTATACTATATATAAGGAGTGTGCAGATGGCAGCTCAGGACATAGGATCGGAAGGCGCAGGAGCATCTGCCCCGCTTTGCCTTTCGTCGAATGACTTAGTCCATATGAGAAGGCATCTACAACAAATGACGTATTTCCCATATGCCTCTAAGCCGCAATTGCGCAACCTTTAAATAGCTTACAGTTTTAGCATACTCCAGATGTTAAGTGAGAAAATGAATAGACTAAACGCGAAGCGAATAGGAGTTTTGGCAGCGAGCCTTCTTTTTGGACTCGCAGTTGCAGGACCTGTGTCCTTCAGCAACATACCGATAATAAACAGCGCGGGACAACCAGTGGTCCAGATAGTAGTTGGATCCACGGCGCAACCTAGCGACGGAGTAGTCGCGGCAAACATTGCTGCTGTGATAGGCAACCTTGCCTTCACGTCTACGCCGATAACAGCTACGGTTGGCGGCACAAGTGGATTGAGCTGCGTCGTAACCACAGCCACATGCTCAGTATCAGGCCAACAGGTCTGGCTGGGAGAGGCTGGAGTCTCAGCGCCTAGCGGCTCATACGGATTTACTGCTTTGATTGGATCGGTGCTCAACAGGGGAATAACCCTTGGTTCACCGGGCAACACGAAGTTCCTGGCTACATCCTCAACATACGGATCGCAGCAGGGCTTCACCACAACGAACAGCCCTCCTGACTCTGCCTTCACGGCAGCGGGCTACGTTCCTACATCAACATCGGTAACCGCGTCGAACAACGGAGGAGGCGTATCCTTCA
>JAKASP010000004.1 GCA_021818995.1 Microcaldota archaeon | reverse complement strand
ACCCTGGCGTTCACCATCAAAAAACCTTTAAATACGTAACCATGCATATAGCATAAGCTATTTGTGTCATCTGGATTTTCGGATCCCGATGATGTGGTATAATGGCACAAGAGCAGAAGCAAACGACACCGAAGGCCCCAGAGGGCAAGCCCAAGGCTAGCGAAGCAATCAACATAGTCAGGATCGCGGGCAAGGACATCAACGGCAAGTACAACATAGTGGCTGCGTTACGCCACATAAAGGGCATAAGCCACAGCCTCGCCAACGCTATCGCGCTACTGGCAGAGAAGAACTTCGGGATAGCGCAGACCACGACGATAGGCTCGCTCGACGAGGAGAAGGTTGAGAAGCTGGAGAGTGTGATAAAGGAGCCGGGCAAGTTCGGCGTGCCAACGTACCTTCTCAACAGGCGTGAGGACACGGACACCGGAGCAAACGCCCACATGGTGGGAACTGATCTGATAGTAAAAACCAAGCAGGACATGGATTCATCGATAAAACTTCAGAGCTGGATCGGGTTCAGGAGGCAGTACGGGCAGAAAGTGCGCGGACAGCACACCCGCTCCACAGGCAGGACAGGAGAGACTGTAGGAGTCACGAAGAAGAGGATACAGGAGGAGGCGAAGAAGACGAGGACCCCTGGTGGTGGACCTGGGGCACCAGGAGCCAAGCCTGCTGAGGGAGGGGCGGCAGCAGCCCCAGCGGCCGCCGGAGGAACCGGTGCTCCGGCACAGGCAGCCGCAGCAGCTCCAGCAAAGCCAGAGAAAGGAGAGAAGGCAGAGAAGTGATTGAATGGGCGCGCCGAAGAGAATAAGGAAGAAGTACGAGACCCCGTCGAAGATGTGGGACTCAGCAAGAATCCAGCGCGAACACGAGCTGAAAGCCAAGTATGGCCTAAGGAACCTGCGCGAGCTCTGGATACTCAGCAGCGAGCTCCGAAGAATAAAGCAGAATGTGCGAAGCGTGCTCTCCGGCAAGTCGAGCGAGGCCACAGGCAAGGACATAATCGCGAGGCTCAGCAGGTACAGCATAGTAAAAAGCGACTCAACACCAGACGACCTCCTGGTGGTCGATGTTGAGGCGCTGCTCGAGAGAAGGCTGCAGACAATAGTGCTCAGAAAGGGTCTGGCAAAGACCAGCAGGCAGGCGCGCCAGTTGATAGCCCACGGGCTCATCTCAATAAATGGCAGGCGCGTGACGTCGCCAGGGCACCTGGTGCTCGCGAGCGAAGAGCTAGGAATAGCGTACTACAAGCCATTCAAGCTCCAGACAGAAACGCCGCAGGCGGCTGTGGTCGTGGCGGCGGCCCCAGAGGCACCTGCAGCAACGGGCGGCGGCGAAGCCAAGAAGACGGGTGAATAGCGATGGCAAAGGACACGAAACAAAAGCCGCAAACTGAGGAGAAGACCCAAGAGAAAAAGAAGAAGGGAGAAGTGTCATTCGAAGAGGCTGTAATCGAGGCCACGCAGAAGTATAAGCCCAAGGGAATACGTTGGGGCGTTGCCCACATCTACTCATCTAAGAACGACACGATAATCACGCTCACAGATCTTTCAGGCGCGGAAACAATCGCGATAGGAAGCGGAGGCATGATAGTCGACGCTGACAGAGAGGAAGGCTCGCCATACGCGGCGATGCAGGCAGCCTACAAGGTCGCTGCGACGGCTGTGGAGAAGGGCATAACTCACATCAACATCAAGATAAGAGCGCCAGGAGGCCACGGGCCCAAGACCCCGGGACCAGGCGCGCAGGCTGTGGTGAGGGCTCTTGCAAGAAGCGGCTTCAAGATCGGAAGCATCGAGGACGTTACACCTATTCCTACAGACACCACCAGGAGACCTGGCGGAAGAAGGGGAAGGAGAGTATAGCCTCAGGCTATTCCCGCGAATCCTAGTAGAAGAAGCAAGGCGGTTAGTATAACTGCCGTGTCGAAATTATCATCTATGTGCCATGGAGCACTCTCCACAACGGCCGCCACAAGAGCCGTAAGCAGGCAGAGCGGACCGATGAATGGGAACGAGATCACCGCTGTTACCGCAAAGTACGCTGCAGTACCCGCAAGGCTCTTCTTCCTGTTGTAAGGCAGAGGCCATCTGTATGTCGTTCCCGCCAGCGTAGCGACCGCGTCGCCGACGAAGAGCGCGACAAGCACAGCCGCGATTCCTAAGTTGTTGAGGAATGACATGGCCACGAGTGCACCGGCCGCAAGCCACACGGCCCCCTGCCCGAACACCGCGTCGCGCCTCTCGAACGAACGCAGTATCTTCGACATCTTGCTCTTCCCATTGCTGACGCTGAAGTTGCCGACAACTGAGGCTATGAGTATGGCAGAGATGAGAAGCAGCTTGACATAGACGGCTGCGACGAGGACAAAGGCGGCTATGAACGCGAGACCCATGACAATCTGCGCCACGTCCCTTCTCCTTTCAACCTGCACGCTCGCGCGCCTGGGGTTGCCGAGGAAGAAGTATGCCGCGCTCATGAAGCCAAGGAGCATCGCCTGAGCTATCAGCACAGTCGAATACTGTACCATCTGAATAAAGAAGAGGGCGAGCAGGAAGAAGACGTAGTTCTTCTTAGAGTAATACGTGGATGCCATGCCGTTGAAGATCAGCACTCCGAGCAGCAGAAGCAACATGTCTACGCCCTGGTATAGCGCCAGGGTCGCTCCGGCCGCAAGGAAGACAAGCAGGAATGCTATCTCCTTATTCCTCCTCATCGAAAGCGTCCAGTGGATGAGCAGCAGGAGCGCAATCGCGTACAATACCAGAGAGTCCATCAGACCACGTAGATTGCCCACGCCGCAACCGAGAACGCGAGGGCAATGAAGATTGGAGTGATGTACTTAAGTATCCTCCTCACTTCGGCGCTCGTCCTCTCTATCAGCATGTCTGCTTTGTCCCCCCACACCGCGAAGTCCTTCACCCTAACTCTCCTGTACGAGTAGCTTGCGGGCTGCAGGTCAGCCAGCGCCATCTTGATCATCGCGTCTACTATCGGGATCACGCTGTTCACGTTCGTCTGCCTCCCGAGCGACATGCTTGCCGAAGACGAGATCGAGTTGAGCGAATGTGTGTCAGAGGTGCATGCCTCGGCATCGAGCCCGAACTCGACCCTCACGTGCTCAAGCAGTTTCTCCCTGAACCCAGGCAGCATGTTGTTTGCATCGAAGTATATGAGGCAGAGTCTCTTCCTGCCGAACTTGAACACGCCAACGCTCGTGTAGCCCTCGCCAAGGTCTTTAGGATAGCCAAGCTGTCCAGCAATCCTCTTCTTCGCGGACCCGAACTCCAACCTCCTGCTTGGCATTTTCTTTGCAGAGCTCCTCACCGCCTTCTCGTACATCTCAACATACGCATCTCCGTCCCTTATGCCGGCAAGCTCCTCAGCGCTCGCAGACTCGAACCTCGAGTTGTGCGCATCGACGAGCACCGCATTCTTCCGCGAACCGTTCTCGGCAGCTTTCTTCAGTTTGAGCCCCACCTCCCTTGTCATATCCTCTGTTACCATCGGCGCCTTGCTGAGCACGAAGAGGCCTGTCTCTCCGATGCTTATGTTTATCGAGTTGCACGCACCGCTCTCGCCGCGCGAGAAGTTGCCATACGCCTTGTTGAAGTGCCTCATGGTCCTCACCGCCTGCTCCACTTGTCCCGAGAGCGAGTAGGCCTGCGAGGTGCTTATCGGGTTGTCCTGTATGTCGAGGGGCCCGTGGAGGATGAAGGGCGTCGCGCCGAACTTACCGGCAAGCATGCGGCCCATGTGCAGCGGCACCACGCTCCCGCCCACGCCGTTAAACGGTCCAAAGTGTATGTCGGGATTCACGAACACGCCTTTGTATCCTTCCCCGTTCCTGATCGCTATTATGTCCATGTCGAGGCTACGTTTTGTTCCGGCACCCTGGCCCAGCACGTTCGCATCGTTTGTCAGGTCGAAGAGCCAGTGGCTGACCATCGAGATTATCACGTTCATTCCGCTCGCCTCTAGTATCTTCTTCGAAGGCCTGTCAAGCACGTAGAGGAAGGCGTAGCCGACAGCGAGGAAGACTAGCATGCCCGCAAACAGCTTGACCAGTGTTATGTTGAGCGGCGCCGAAAAGCTGAGCAGGTACTGCCCGATGGGAATGTAAAAGAGCACGTTCAGCACAGGCTGCACAGCAGCCACGAGCGCCATCTTCCTCAGTCTCCCGATCAGGAACTTGCCCATCAGTAGCCAGTAGCCGTAGATGCCTGCGTTGACGAGCAGAAGGAACAGGTAAGTTATTACCGCGTTCTTAGTGACCGCGAATGACGCAGATCCGAGGAAGAAAAGTATAGCGTACACAGCGGTTATGAAGAGCGTGGAAAGCATCGCATGCTTAAGCAGCATCTTCCTCCTTATGCTCTTGATGATCGCAGCTGTGAGTATTGCTGGGAGGCTCACCATAAGCACTCCGGAGCTTATGCCGGATGCGAGGAACTGGAAGGCGCCTGTGCCGAGCCCCTGCAGGTGTATTATCAGACTTGCGAACCCTCCAGCGGCCGCGCCGAGCGCGAGGAAGACGAGCACCTGAATTGTGACGCTCGGTGCCTTGAGGTTGAAGTACTTCACGTAATGCGTTATATAATTTCGCGAGTCAGGCATGCAAAACACGGGAAAGCAAGCGCTATACTCCGAACCTTCGCTGCCTTCTCTCGTATTCGGTCAGCGCCATCTCAAGGTCGTTGCGCGTGAAATCTGGCCAGAGTTTCTTGCTGAAGTATAATTCGGAATAGCCGCTCTGCAGCGGCATGAAGCCCGAGAGCCTTTCCTCTCCAGAGGTCCTTATGACAAGGTCTATGTCCGGCACGCGGCTCGATATCATGTAGGCCCTGAAGAGCGACTCGGTAACATTCTTCACGCCCTTGTTTATCGCAGCCTTCACCAGTCGCTTCGCGGCGTAGAGTATGTCGTCCTTGCCGCCGTAGGCTATGAGCATGTTTATCGTGTGGTTCTTGTAGTCCATCGTCTCTGTCTCGACCTTGTGCAGCGCCTTTACCAGATCCTTCGGAAGAAGCGCGATGTTGCCGATAACGTTGAACCTCGTCTCGTTGGCGTGCAGCCTGCCGAGTATGTCCTTGTCGTTCGCCACCTTCCTGTATATGTCGAAAAGCGCCCGCCTCTCGGGTGTCGGCCTCTTGAAGTTCTCAGTTGAGAAAGCCCAGACTGTTATGTTGCTTACCCCTGACTCCCTGCACCAGTCGGCGAAGTCTATGAATTTCTCAACGCCCATCTTGTAGCCGTTGAAAAATGACAGGCTGTGGCTCCTAGCCCAGCGCCTGTTTCCGTCAGGTATCAGGGCCAGCGCCGTGGGTGTCCTCTTAGTGCGCATACGACCTACTCAAAATAGCATTTACACATTTATTAAGTATTTCTATTCAAAGTCCTCAGGGGGCATATGGACGAGACCGAGAGACTGCTCCGGGAGAAAATAAGGAGCATACCAGACTACCCGAAGAAGGGGGTACTCTTCAGGGACATAACGCCTCTGCTGAAGGACCCGAAAGGGCTCAGAACCTGCATAGAAGCGCTTGCCGGAAGGTTCAAGGAAGATAGGATAGACTACGTCGCAGGAATCGAGGCAAGGGGCTTCATAATAGGTGGCGCGCTCGCCGAAAAGCTGGGAGTGGGGTTCGTGCCTATAAGGAAGAAGGGCAAGCTGCCGTACAAGAAGGTAAGCGTCGACTACGAGCTCGAGTACGGGAAGGAGACGATGGAGGTGCATGAGGATGCAGTGGAGAAGGGCAGGAGAGTGTTGATAGTAGACGATCTCCTTGCCACCGGAGGGACCGCAGGCGCCGCCGCTGAGCTGATGAAAAAGATGGGCGCCATTGTTGTGGGCTTCGCATTCATGGTCGAACTCAGCGATCTCATGGGACGGAAAAAACTTGGCGGGGCCAGAATCATCAGCCTTGTCACTTATTAGCTACCTTATGCCAGTGTCGACGCTAAGGTTGAGTATCGTGGTCTCCCCAGCTGTTATGTTCACCTGCTCGAGCAGTATCCTGTAGCATCCTATATACGTGCAGTTCGTGAGCCCGACCCCGTACTGGCCCGGAGCCACCTGTGCGCTGAAGCTGCCGTCGTTCCCCAGCGGTATGTACTGCACCGCCTGGAACCTCTGCCTAAGCACGAGCTGCCTTGACGAGTAGATGTCAGATGGGCAGCATGAGATTCCGGCCTGCTCCACGGGGCAGCAGGGCCCTATGCTGACGCTTCCCTTCAGAGTTCCGTAGTTATGCGTTCCTGACGGTCCGAGTAACCCGGAGTTCCCGACTATCTGGAATACGGATACCACGCCTATTGCAGATATCGCCATTACTATTACAACCACTAGCGTGCCCAGCGATCTGACTGATCCCATGCCAACTCTCTGATGTCAAAGGCTAAAATAAGTTCCGCTTGCCTTCGGTTTTCCTACGCGGTCCTTTTGATTATGTGGTAGCCGAACTCCGTCTTCACTATGCCCGATATCTCTCCTGGCTTCAGTGCGAACGCCGCATCCTCGAACGGTTTCACCATCATGCCCCTGCCGAATTCCCCAAGGTCCCCTCCCCGCTTCCTCGACCCGTCCATCGAGTACTGCTGCGCGAGCACCGCAAAGCTCTCTCCTTTCTTCAGCCTGTCGAGTATCTCCTGCGCCAGAGAGAACTTCTCTACGAGTATGTGCGAGCATCTTATTTTGTCGGACATGATAACAAAGGCATTTAACAAATCTAATATAAAACTTTATTAGGGCGCGAAACCCAAGCCGTTTGAAGAGCATGCGATCCGGGGAGAGACAGCTGCACACCAACCTTGTCGAAAGTAGGATAAGCGATGCGCGCAGCCTTGAGTCTGCGATAGTCTTCGATTATTCGGTTACAACCAACTCCGATGCCATGATCGCAAGACTGCGCCGACAATATGACGCGGTGCAGAAGTTCATGGACGAGATGAAGAGCGTGTACAGGGACAAGAAACTTGACCCTTCAATTGTCAGGACAGGGGAGCAGGAGTTGAAGGACGGCATCTATGTGGCCATACTAAACATCGAGAACCACAGGGGCACAACATCGGCTTCCAAGGAAGAGTTGCTGCAGTTAGGAGTAAGGATAAAGGACGAGGCTGTCAAGGGCGCGGTGAAGAGGGTGAGGGTGCACATAATCTCCCACATTCTGCTAGACCTGGAGCTCTACGCGAAGAGCAAATACCCAGAGTCCGCGGGTTTTGTCAACGAGCTCATGCAGCGCATACTGAAGAGCGAGCCAGACGTTCAGGCAAGGCGGGAGATCTGGATGTATGTAGGCCTGGAGGAAGGCGGCGCGCTGACGCGCGCCGGAGCAGGCATAACAGACAACTAGACCGCGCTTGATCTCAGCAATCTATATAAACCTTCTACGTCATAGTATTAGCCGGTGCTTTGATGAGCACACCTTGCTTCTAAAGGCTTCTTTTGAGAGCGTGCTCTCTGCATTTGCTTGATGAAAAATGGGGTTGTTAGATTCTTCTAACTACCGCGCCTTTGCTGCTTGGTATATGAGATTGCATTTCTGCAATTGATTTGAGGAGAAGTAAGCTTGCAATTATTTAAGCCATCTAGGGGATGACTAGGCTCTAGCAGCGAAGAAGGTCGTGGCAAGCTGCGATAAGCCCAGGGTAGGCGCAAGTCAGCCTTTGAACCTGGGATAACCTAACTGCGCGCCTTGAATAAAGGCGCGGGCCTCACGCGGGGAACTGAAGCATCTTAGTACCCGCAGGAAGAGAAATCAATTGAGATTCCATTAGTAACGGCGAGTGAAAGTGGATCAGGGCAAGCCGAATCCCGATTTGCAAAAGTCGGGAGATGTAGTTCAGCAAGCTCCGCACCATTAGCCGAACGCTCTGGAAAGAGCGGCCAAAGAGAGTGACAGCCTCGTAAGCGGAAGCGGTGTGGAATGAGCTGTAAAGAGAGTAGCACGGCCTTAGTACGTCGTGCGAAAACGGGGGCATTAAACTCCAACCCTAAATATTAGCTAGAGACCGATAGCGAACAAGTAGCGCGAGCGAAAGTTGAAAAGGACCCACACGTGTGGGTGTGAAAAGACCTGAAACTAGGTGGCTACAAGAAGGTAAGGCGTGAAGAGATGAACCGCAAGGGAATCAGCGTTTTACCCTTCTTCTTGAAGCAAGAGCCAGGGAGTGTAAGGTAGTGGCAAGTATGAAAGCGTAGCGAAAGCGAGCCTCCTCGCAAGGGGAGCGGGTGCGAAAGCGCCTCAGCCACTATTTTACGACCCGAAGCCATTGTGAACTACTCGCGGGTAGGGCGAAGTCGGATTGATGTTCGATGGAGGCCCGCAACCTGTCATGGTATATCCTGTTGGGTGACCTGCGAGTAGGGGCGATAGACCGTTCGAACATGGCAATAACGGGTCCCCTTCGAAGTATCTTTAGGATAGCCTTGGGCAGCTTGCGCGCGTGGTAGAGCGACCGATTTTTTGGTGCGTGCCGAAAGGCTCGGCCATCGAGTCAAACTCCGAATATGCGCGCTGCGTAACCCGGGAGTCGGCGGCATTGGGTAAGCTAGTGCGGCGAGACTTGAAAGCGAGTGACTGAGGTTAAGG
>JAKASP010000001.1:282470-354620 GCA_021818995.1 Microcaldota archaeon | reverse complement strand
ACGCCAGGGTAGGGATTTGAACCCTAAAGCCCTTGCGGGCATGCGCTTGCGAGAATATTTTCCAGGCGCACGCGTTACCGGATTCCGCCACCCTGGCACGCTATACGTACTGTTTACACAATTAAAAAGCCAGTGCTATCTTTCTCGATTGGCTTCTGGCTGAGCCTGTGCGCCTCGAAGATGATGCGCGCCGCATGCTCCACGTTCTCTACCACGGCGGTGTTGGGTGCGTGCCTCCTTCCGATAGCTTCCTCCCACTTGTCTACGAGCAGGAGCGCCCTGTTCTTAGCCAGCTCGTGGCTCATCGTCGCAGCCACGTGCGGGCTATCGTCCACCAGTATGTCGTAACCTTGCTCCAGCTTGCGCATGCCGTGCATGTCGTAGGGCCTCGGCTCCACTATCGCGACCTTCACCTCTTTGCCATAATGCCTCTCGAGCCACTTGTACAGGCCGTTTGTGCTTTCGTCGCTGCGCGCGCTTACAAAAGTGAAGTCGGTCTTTGACACGAGCTCCTTGTACGAACCGGCGCTGAGCATCGGCCTTATCCTCAACCCGTCCTCGGCCCAGAGCTCATTGTACACATCAATGAAGTGTTTGTCCCTTACGCCCGATGCAGACCAGTCGAACTTTCTGCCGGAAAGGGTGAAATCGAAACCGTGGCGCTCTTCTAGCACAAGCTTCACCACGCTGGACACATCCGCTACTGTGTCATCTATATCGATGCCGACTTTCAATTTGCGGCCGTCGCCGAGCTTGCTCATCTGCGAAAGAACCAGTCCAAGAGCGTGCCCCTCCTCAACGCTTTGCATGAGTCGGCATTCGCTGTTTAGGTATATAAGAATTGGCAGGAGTTTAGTTTACCGCCGAATTGAGCATTTCCTTTGCCTTCTCGATCCCTATCGCTGCAATCAGCTTGCCCAGCCTCGGCCCTTTGCTCTTTCCTATTATCGCGGTGTAGACGGCCGCGAAGAGTCTTTCGGCCTGCTGCTTGTCATCCGCGACTACGCTGTACACGAGGTTGTGCACGTCGACGTCGCCCATCCCGGGTTTAAGCGAGGAGGCGAACTTCGCAACAAGCTCCTTGTCCTCGCTGATCTTCTGCGGCTTGATAGTGAAGTTGTACTGCTCCGGCTCGAAGTTCCTCCTGAGCCACTCTGTTATGAACGGGGCAAGGTATGCGACGCCCTCCTTGTCGTTGAGCAATTCTCCTACCTTCTTCCAGTCCCTGTAGATCTGGTAGTTGAGCAGCATGTCCAGGAACGGGGCCGACCATTTGAGCTTCTTGATGGAGAGCTTGAACGAGAATAGTTTCTTCTCGTCTGCTCTGTTTTCGGGTTTCCCTAATTTTGCGACGCGCTCTATGTCAGTATAGAGATCGATGAGCCCGTTTCCCTCTGGGTCTATGTTCTTGTTCTGCTCCTGGTTGGGGAGTATGAGCACGTACTTCAGCACTTCTGGAGGCATCAACCTCATTATCTCGAGCGCGCCCATCCCTATCCCCTTTGACTTCGAGTATTTCTTGCCGTGCAGCAGCACGAACCCATACTTGAACAGTATCGGAGGCTCGCGATCGAGTATCTCTTTGTGTATAGCGACTGACGTGTCTGCGCTTCCACCCCTGGTCATGTGGTCGACGCCGCTGCCCTCTGCCACGGAGTTGAAGTGCGCCTGCCATGATGGCCAGTGCAGCCTCCACTGAAGTTTGTACTTGTGGTCGCTTATCTTTGCCTTGCCCTTGTAATCGCAGCCTTTCGTGTACTTCACATCAACGTCGCACGCATATTCGTAGCTCTCCAAGTCGTGCCACGTGACCCTTGTTGTGGCTATCTTGCCGCAACTGGCGCAGACAGGCATTATCGGGCTCCAGTTCTTTAGGTCCTCGACCTTCCTGAGCGATGTCCGGGCCACGACCTCCTTCACCTTCTCCTCCTCCTTCAGGAACAAGACGGCGAATCTGTCAAAGCTGCCGCTCGAATACAGCTCCGGCGCCCTGACGAGGTTGAGCTTTAGCTCCATCTTCTGCATTATCTCCGTCGCCTGGGCGAGATAGTGCTCTCCGAAAGAGGAATGGCATCCGAGCGGGTCGATGACATTTGAAAGCGGTTTGCCAAGCTCCGGCGTAAGAACCTTCTCATATTTTTTGAGCTCCTCCGGTATGCCATCAAATGCGTCGAAGATATCCGCGATGAAGAAAAGTTCTGAGCTTTTCCCTTCCTTCTCGATAGCTTCGCGCAGGACCGACGGATACAGGAATTCGCACACGGTGCCCATGTGGGCCGGGCCGCTAGTGGTCATGCCGCCGGTGAGCACGTAGGGGGCCCTCTTCTCTGATATGACCCTTCCTGCGAGTATCTCTGACCAGTGCTTGTCCTTCAGCTCTTCTTTGCTCCTTTCCTGCATGTGATCACGTGGGCCCGGCGGGATTTGAACCCGCGACTGTCGGCTTAAAAGGCCGCTACTCTGGCCAAGCTGAGTTACGGGCCCGAGGAATAATAAGGTTGCAATATAGATAAATGTTTATAAGAGCCGAAATGAAACGGCAGTGATTTAAAGCACGCTTTTCAAATGATTCCATGGAAACGAGGCTTATTGCGGTCGGGGCTGTCTTGGTAATTGTTTTGGCTTCTCTCGCGTTCGCTTTGATGAGCATCAGCGGAAGCGGGACGCAGCAGCAGGCCAACAGCAGCACCACCACTGCTCCGATAGCGTTCGCGACTTCGCAGTTTGCGCCCTATTCTTACCTTATTTCGGGAAACAACCTGACATATCAGGCAAAGGACGCCCTTGTCGGATACACTATGCAGAAGACCGCGTTCTCTGACGGCTCGGTGAACATAACCATATCCGTGAACGGAACAAATGCGACCCAAAGCGTGGTAGTTAAGCCAGGATACAAGCTGTACGTTGTGGAGACATCATTCGGCGATGACGGCGGCGGCTTTGACTCATCGCGTGCCGACGATGGCTTCGTGCTCGTAGACCCCAACGGCTATCTCGTAGGTTGAATTATGAAATTAATGGGGCAGAACATAGGCTCTATGTACTTATGGGCAATCGCCCTGCTCATTTTGGTCGTAGGATCTGCGAGTTACGCATCTGCGCAGTTTCCGCTCCCGCTCGTGCTCGCGGTGGCCGTGGCGGTGGCGATAGACGCGTTTATTGAGAGGATGTACCTCAGACGAGCTCTCAGGTTTCCTGTTTCTGCAGTAATCACAGGCCTGATAATCGGATCTGTTGCGCCGCTCAACGCTCCGCTCCCTTTGGTGCTGTTCGCAGTAATCATTGCACTTATGTCAAAGCACTTCATCAAGACAAAACGCGGGAACGTGTTCAACCCTGCGGCATTCGGCCTTCTGATCGCCCTATTCCTGTTCTCTGTGGGCGACGACTGGTGGGCCGCGGCCAACTTCAACGTTCTGGGGCTCGCCTTGACCATAACTCCGATCCTGGCCATAGCGGCGTACAAGGCGCACAGGCTTACGGCTTCGGTTTCGTTCGTTGCGGCTGCATTCGTTATGGCAATCTTGTTGTCCCATTCGGTACCTTCGCCTCAGAGCCTGGTCGTTTCGCTTTTAGGGATAAACTTCTTCTTCGCGTTCATAATGGTCGCTGAGCCAAAGACCTCTCCGCATGACAAAAGGCTGCAGGCGGCTTTCGGTGCGGGGATCGCAGTGGTGTACATGCTGCTGGCAAGCTATGGAGTAACATACTCGATTTTGCTTGCTCTGCTTGTCGGAAACCTGGCCTACGCCGCATACAGGTCGGGCTGGCGCCCTAGCTGAGGCTTTTTATTGCTATCTGTGCAATAAACTCTCGTGAGACTATGGTAGAAGCATATTGCGTTAAGTGCAAGCAGAAGAGGGAGATGAAGGACGCGAAGGAAGTGACTATGAAGAGTGGCAGGAAGGCGATGCAAGGAACATGCCCTGTCTGCGGCACAAAGATGTTCAGGATTGGCGGAAAGTAAAAAAAGATCCGCGCGTATTCTAACCGGCGTTGACTGCCGGTGAGCAGTTGAATGCATAGCTGTCGCGTTGCGCGATTCAGCAGCAGTCGCAGTTGCACTTCATCTTTCTGCCTGAGCATTCGCCACAGTCGCAGCACGAGCAGCAATTCATGCAGCACTCTGCCTCGGATTTCTTGTGGCTCATCCTCTTTGCTTTCTTTGCCATGGCAATACTGCGTGCGCAAAATATTTATCTGTTGTTAAAATATGGCGCCCGAAGCAGGGATTGGACCTGCGACCTAGCGGTTAACAGCCGCTCGCTCTACCACTGAGCTATTCGGGCACGAGATAGGATTGTTCTTAACACCTAATAATTCTTCTCATTTGCTGCTAAGGAATGGGAATGGTTCTGCAAGATTGATTACCTTTGCGTACATGTACGCGTGGCCCTCCATCATGTTCGCGAAGTCGAGAACGTTGCTTCTGTAATCGTACCTTGCGAAGTTTCCGCGATTCGCCGCGCCGGCATCCGCGTAGAAGAACGCGGGCTTGTCGTTCGAGAGCGAATCGAGAACATCGAACGCGCCGATCATCCTCTTCGCTCCAACGTTGAATGCGTACACGCTCGCAATCTTCTCATCTCCGGCCGCTTTCCTTATTATAGCGCCGACAAGGTCCTCCGGCTTGGATATCTTGACCAGCTGCACCTTCTTGGCGTCTATCGTGCTCGCAGACGCGAACTTGCCGAGGTCGGCGCGCATCACGTTTATGTACTGCTTGCCGGGGAGGTCGGTCTCTGTAGTGAACTGCATGCTTTCCCTGTTGTCGCGCGTGGCAGGCTCATAGAGTATTATGCCGCCGCTTCCCTTCACCGCGGAGTAGTATGCGATCTGCGTTTCGCCGACGCGTTCGCCGAGGGCGATGAGCCTGTTTCCCTTGCCAGACTCCGCGAGCACCAGAGTCTCGGAAGTGAAGTCAAACTTGCATGCGCACCTGCAGATGTCCTCTGCAGACTCTGCGCGAAGATAGAGTATCCTGCTTTCTTCCTTTTCCTTCTTCTCCTTATCCATCGGATCGCTCTACTTGAAAATTAGGTGGTAAACGTCGCTTATCAGAAGCATGACAGCGTAAGCCGGCTCGTAGATTATCGGCGAGAGCACTACGCCCTGTCCCGTGGCGCTGAAGTCGTTTATCAGGCTTGACTGCACGGTGAGCGTTATCGGATAGGTCTTGTGTATGAGCGGGCTGGTGGTAGAGTTTATGGTCAGGTTGAAGGTGTAAACGCCTGGCTCATTTTCGAATATAGGGTAGAGGTAGGTGTTGGATGTTGAGTGCGTGGCAATCACCTCTGTGGGCTGGTTCCATGCCGGAAGCCCATAGACGTTTATCAGGAATGGGTCGTCCGACGCGCCTGTGTTGTTTATCGCTATGTTGAGGTTTACCGGCTGGCCTACCCCGGCGACCACGTCCACAGGCGTCACGTTAGTGGAAAGCACATCAGGGGTAACGTTTATCTCGGCTGTGAATGTGAGGTTGCCAAGCTTTGAATAGTTGCCGACGTTAACTGCCCTAAGGACCATCGTGTAAGTGCCGTTAACCGTTGTAGAACCGACTGTGATCTTCATCTTCATCGGATTCTCGTAAAGTGGCGATGGCTGCGCTGACCAGCCGCTCGGCAGGGTCACCGCCTCGAGCCTGTCCCAGCCGATGTTCACTATAACTCCTGATGCGTTGGCTGTTGCTGGAGATGCAAGAACGTAGAAGCTTTCTCCGGGGCCTACTTTGCCCACGTTGAGGGTGCCGTTGTTATACAGCAGCGCCGATACCGGGCCTTCCACAGTCAAGTAAGTGGCGCTGGCGCTAAACGCCATCAGTGAGAACACTGTTGCGAAAAGCAGCATCTTTGCGAAACCGCTCGCCATGGTTGATGATGGCAATTAAAGTTAAAATGCCTTTGCATAGTCGAATGCGCGCATGGCGACCTCGCGAACGTTCTTGTAAGTGTTTATTGCTGCAAGTTCCTTCTTTGTGAGCCACCTGAAGCCTTCCGACTCTTTTCTTTGCACCTTCACTTTGCCCGAGCCCTTCGGCACAGCTAGATAGACTAGGTCGAAATGCAGGTGCGTGCCGTCCTTGTACGGCACTCTTTCCAGCATTATCGTCAGCGGAGAAGGAGGCTCCCATGCAACCTTGTCCTTTATTTTTTTGTTTTTACCGGCATCCAAAATCCTGACTTTTAGCCCCGTCTCCTCGAATGTTTCCCTCAGCGCGGTATCGATCGGGGTCTCGTTCTGTTCCAGGTGTCCTCCAGGATACAGCCAAACGCCAAGCTTCTTGTGCTTCAGCATCAGGATGTGGCCGTTGTGCAGCACTACGCAGCCACCGACTATGCACCTCTTCATGATGTCCCCTCGGCGCTCAGCATCTCGGTCATCGCGCGTTTCAGCTCCGCGTTTGTGCCCGCACCTGATATGATGTAGTCCGAGCTCTTTATCGCACCGAGCTCGCCCCAGCTCTCCTCCTTCCTGTCCCTGTTCTTGATGAACTCCGCGAGGGTTCTCGGCGCGTCTGGCCTCCTGCGTCTCTTTATGCGCGCGAACCTCAGCTTAACCGGTGCGACAATTGCGACTGTCGCTATCCGCGCATGCTTCCTTATGTAGTCGAGTTCTGCCTTGCTCCTCACTCCGACGATTACGATGTTGCCATTTCCACTGAGCCTCACCCTTTTCAGCAGATATCTGACCGTGACAAGCTTACCGTGCTTTCTCCTTAGCTCGGTGGTGAACCTCTTGTCCGACTCTGGCGTGAGTTTTATGCCCTGCTTTCGCATCATCTCCCTGACTATGTCGCCCAGCTCATAGACTCTGTAGCCCATCCTTCCGAGAATCCTGCCAGCGGTGCTCTTCCCTGCACCAGGCAGTCCGGTTATGCAGATTATCATTTAGTGCACTCTGCTTCCCTGCTCTATGTCCTTGTCCGGCACCAGCACCGACAGCGCCTCGCCGCTCTCCGCGGCGAGTATCATGCCATTGGACACCACGCCGGCAACGCTCTTGGGTTCGAGGTTGACAACGCAGGCTATCTTCTTGCCCTCAAGCTCGTCTTTCGCGTACCTGTCCCTTATCCCAGCCACTATCGTGCGCTCGCCTATTTCGCTCCCGAAGTCTATGCGCAGTATGTACATCGGATTCCTTGCATTCTCGTGGGGGCTAACCTCGAGTATCTTGCCCACGCGTATGTCTATGTTCTTGAACTCTTCGATGCTAACCATACAATCAAAAACAATTCTTTCCTTAACTTTATTAGGTTTGGTTATGCGCGCGTTTATCGCCTTGAATGTGCCAGAGGAGATACGACTCAGGGCCGAGGCCCTGGAAAAGGACTTCGCGATGGAGGGCCTGACGCTTGTAAAGAAAGAGTCCATGCACCTCACGCTGCAGTTTCTCGGTGACATCAACGCGGAGCAGGCCGAGAAGGCGATTGCTGCGGTCAAGACACTGAAGCAGGCGCCCTTCAGGGTCACGCTCTCCGGCGTATCTTACTTCACGCCCAGGCTCATAAGAGTGATATTCGTGGAGGTGAGCGAAGGAGCCGACAAGCTGCGCGAGATCTATGCAAAGCTAGGAAGCGCGCTCGATGCAAACAAGATCGCGTACGAGAAGGAGAACGACTACACGCCCCACCTGACAATCGCACGCGTGAAGCGCGTCGGGGAGATGCGCAGGCTGAGGGAGGCGCTGGACAAGAATTCGAAGGCGACGCTCGGCTCGTTCACAGCCTCTTTTGTTGCGCTGAAGGAAAGCGACCTAACGCCCAGCGGCCCGTTCTACAGAACACTATACGAACTTAAGCTCTGACTTGCTCTTCGCGTAGTCGTCAGCGCTGATCGTTGTCGCGAGCTCGTGCGGCCTGTAGATGCGGTTGAGCAGGAGTAGGTCGAAGGTCATGCCGAGCTTGGTATCGAAGGCGATGTGCCTCGTTTCGGCGCCGAAGAGGTCGACCTCCACAAGCGCTGGCCTAGCCGCAGAGTAGAGCCTGTCGGCGGATGCGAGCAGCTCAGTATCCTTGTCCTGCAACCCTATGACCCGCATCTCGAGGTTTGGCTTCTTCAGCCTCTTTACCGCGGCAAGGGCCTTTACTACGGCCTGGTTGCCCAGGGCCTCGGAGAACCTCAGCAGCACAGATTCGGTGGTGTTCACGTCGTAAATCGAGACCAGTATGTCGTGGGTAAGGTCCTTAGTTATCACGTATCTCGCCTCCTCGCTGAACTTCCTAAACATTCCTTGGTTCATCGGGAGCAACGTGCTGTAGCGCTCCACGTGCGACATCGAGAGATGTATCCGCTCCCTCGAGGCGATGTACGCCCTGCCGCTGCCGAATTCTGGCTTGGTCTTTTCTGCCTCGTAAACGTGCCAAAAATCC
This sequence comes from Microcaldota archaeon, assembly GCA_021818995.1. Lineage (GTDB taxonomy): Archaea > Micrarchaeota > Micrarchaeia > Micrarchaeales > CABMGC01 > JAJYVH01. The sequence goes on along the minus strand of JAKASP010000001.1, from coordinate 346,252 downwards.
ATTCCAATCTCCAACAAGCCGCTATCTTTAAATAGTGTTAACTCGAATATAAATAAGGCTTTTGCCTTATTCTTGACTGATTTGATGAAGGTTAGCGTGATCGAGAACTCACCAAAGGTGCTGCGCGTAGACGTAAGCGGGATAGGCTACGGAATGGCCAACGCGATACGCAGGACAGCCATCGGCGGAGTGGGCTGCTTTGCGATAGACACGGTCACGTTCTACGAGAACACGAGTGCGATCTTCGACGAGTACCTAGCGCACAGGCTCGGGCTGGTTCCCATACTCACCCCGAAGGACTACGACGAGAAGGACGAGATTGTTTTCTCGCTCGAAGCCGAGGGACCCGCGACAGTCTACTCGAAGGAGATGAAGAGCAGCGACAAGAGCGTAAAGGTCGCTAACGCTGACATACCGATCATAAAGCTCGCCGAGGGCCAGAGGCTCCGCGTTGACGGTAAGGCGGTGCTTGGCACCGGGAGCAGGAGCGCCAAGTTCCAGCCCGGAATTGTGAGCTACAAGACCAAGAACGGGAAGGATTTTGAGTTCTATTTCGAGTCGTTCGGGCAGATGAACGCCAACGAGATAATGAGACGTGCGTTGGATATAATAAGTTCTGGATTGAAAGATGTGCACAAAGAGCTGAAGAAATAAAAACGCGCGGGGGTGGCAGAGCTTGGCCAAATGCGCAAGACTGAGGCTCTTGTGGTCTAGAACCTGCATGGGTTCAAATCCCATCCCCCGCAGATGCTCACGGCAAGGATTAAGAAGAGTAAAAGCTTAACAGGAAATTGAATGGCTGAGAAGGAATACGTCATAGACTGCGATTCGCAGATACTCGGCAGGCTGGCTAGCCACGCGGCTAAGCTTCTCTTGCAGGGAAACAAGGTGGCGCTTGTCAACGCGGAGAAGGCGGCGATAAGCGGACACGTTAGCGACATCGTGGCCAACTACAAGCAGAGGCTCGAGTTCGTTGACAAGGCAAACCCGGAGCACTCGCCCTACTGGTCAAGGAGGCCGGATCTTTTGGTCAAGAGGGTAGTAAGGGGCATGCTGCCCTGGAAGAAGGCAAAGGGAAGGGAGGCCTTCAAGAGGCTCAGGGTCTACGTCGGCACTCCATCCGAACTGGGCAAAGAGAAACAGGCAAAAGAGCAGCTGAAGAACAAGCGCGAATCTTACGAGAGCTCTATGACCGTGGGCGAACTCTCCGAGAAGCTGGGATACAAGGTGAACTGATGGCGAACGAGAGCGGTCTTGACAACCTGAACAAAGAGCTTGCTGCTGTGATCCCGCAGGCAGAGCCGCAGCAGAAGCAGGCCGCGAAGAGGGCGCCGGTAAGGAGGAAGACTGTAGCGAAGAAGAACAAGCCCGTGATGGAGAAGGCGAGGAGGAAGATGGCTGTCGCGAGGGCAAGGCTTATGCCCGGTGCCGCGAGGATAACGTTCAACAACTTCGACATTGCGACCCTGAAGCCGAAGGAGCTCAGGGAGATGATACTCGAGCCTGTGAACATAAGCAGCATAACCAAGGAGATAGCGGGCAAGTCGGACATAAGCATAGTGGCCTATGGCGGGGGATCGAGCGGGCAGGCGCAGGCCGCGAGGAGCGCGCTGGCGAAGGTGCTCGCGAAGGCCTCGAGCAGCGACGTGATAAAGAAGATGTACATGGACTACGACCGAACGCTGCTTGTAGACGACGTCCGCCAGGTCGAGCCGAAGAAGTACAAGGGACCTAAGGCAAGGGCCAGGTTCCAGAAGTCGTATAGATGACGCTTATGGACAAGGAGAAAGCAAAACACGTTGCTATAGAAGTGGCATATTTCCCTAAGTATTTTGCTAGGGTTTTATATGAGGCGCTGAGATATCCTACAGTAGCTTCTGAAGTCGACACTCACGGAAATCTTATTTCAAGAGAAAAGAGGAATTGAGAAAATGATGATACCAGTAAGATGTTTCTCCTGCGGACAGGTCGTCGCTGACAAATGGGAGGAGTTCGACAAGCGCGTCAACAAGAACGGCGAGGACGCGGGCAAGGTGCTCGACGACCTCGGGGTCAAGCGCTACTGCTGCAGACGCATGCTGATAAGCCACGTTGACCTGATTGACGAGATAATAAACTACGGAAGAAAGTGAACCGATGGTAGTGTTTAAGCTCAGGATGAGTGGCGCAAAACCTCAGATAATGGAACTCTTACGTCAAGAGAAGTTCTCCGCGCTTACAAAAGAAGACATCTCGGAAAAGCTACCAGAAGCCAGCAAGAGAAGCGTTTCCGCAGCCCTTGGAGAGCTTTCGTGGTTCGGCCTTGTGACAAGGTTTGACAGGAAGGGAGAAACCACGAAGTACGGGATAAGTGAAAGGGGCTTGGAATTGACGGCTCCGAAAAGAGATTCATAGAGATACAATTAAAATGGTTAGAAACTAATGATTGGCAAGGGGTCGTCGGCTAGCTTGGTTAGGCTTTGTGCCTAGGGCGCACAAGACCCGCGTTCAAAGAGCAGATAACTGCTTGGAAATCGCGGCGACCCCGTAAAAATTTGGTGAAACGATGAGTGAAGAAGCGCTTGTGGACGCGAACGAGTACCTGTACTCGCACATCCAGGCGGGCACGATGGTGCGAACCCCTGGAATGAGCAGGTTCATAAGCAAGAGAAGGGGCGATGGCCTCTACATGCTTGACGTTGACGTCACCGACAAGAGGATAAAGGCCGCGGCGAAGCTGCTCGCTGGATACGAGCAGAAGGAGATTGTGGTTACGGCGTCGAGAATCTATGCGATAACACCTGCAAAGAAGTTCGCTGAGATAACGGGGACGCACATGGTGGAGGGCAGGGTCATGCCGGGCATATTCACGAACCCCAACCGAGGGGATTTCTTCGAGCCTGAGATCGTTCTTGTGAGCGACACGAGGAACGAGCGCCAGGCGGTAAAGGAAGCGAGCAAGATAAACGTGCCGATAGTGGCGCTTTGCGACACAGACAACTGGATAAAGTTCGTCGATCTCGTGATACCATGCAACAACAAGAGCAGGCGCTCGATCGCGCTTGTCTACTGGCTCCTTGCCAGGGAGTTCATGAAGGAGAAGGGCCTGATTAAAGGTAATGACGAGTTCAAGCACAGCGTCTCCGACTTCGAGGCAAAGGTCGAAATAAAGGTAAAGTAGATGGCAGAGGCTGCAAAGTACAAAGTCGATCCAAAAGTTGCATCTGAAGCGCTAGATATTTTGATGCCGAAGACGCTCTTGCGGAAGCAGAACACGGTCTATTTCGCCCACGCCCAGCCAGTGTATGGCACACAGGAGGAAAAGGCCAACATCTATTCAATAGCACAATGGTTCAAGGGTTACAGAATAGTGAATCCTGCTGACATCAAAGAGTTACACATAAGGGACATGGACTTCTACCTGGGAGTCGTGGAGAAATGCGACGCGCTGGTGTTCACGAAGTTCAGGGGCTTTGTCATGGGCGGAGTCGGGAAAGAAGCAGAACGCGCTTACGAACTCGGAAAAGCGGTTTACGAACTTTCTGAAATCGGTTTCACGAGGATGGCGCACGCCCCGGAGTACCTTTCCCATGATGAGACTGTGGCGCTTCTTGTAAAAGTTGGTTTTAGAAAGGAGCAGCCAAAGCAAGTCGAACCTGGACAGGTAAGTTAAATAAACTCGAATTTTGATACTTATTCTATGCTACGTGAAGTGCGCGCCCAGGCCGCCGTCGACTTCATGATGTCGTATGGCATAGCCCTCATCATAATCTTCATAGCCGTGGCGGTCATCTACAAAGTAAGCGTGCTCTCCCCGGCGCTCGCATCGTCGTCGTGCACAGCCTCCCCGGGCTTCTCGTGCGAGGCGTTCATACTGAACAGGAGCGGGATACTCACGCTGCAGCTCTCGCAGGCAACCGGCGGCACAATAACCATAAACGGCGCTGCATGCTCGTCGCTACCGAGCTCATCGGGCAACAAACCGGCTTACGGCAACATCTATGTGGCGAACACGCCCACGTACTACTTCGGTACGAACTCCCCCGGAACAGGGATAAACCTCTACAGCGGGTCTAGCAACACGCTCATCCTCTACTGCTATTCGGGCAGCGGGATCGCGACCGGAACACTCGGCACAGGCTACACGGGTTTCGTCTGGCTCAACTACACGGTGCCAGGATACGGGAACGTGATACAGCAGGTCGCGAACATAGACGCAAAGTACACGTGACCATCATGCGTACTTCTGCAGCTTCTCTATCTCCTTGCCCGTCATCTTCTGGAAGATCGGTTTCGGCTCAGCCTCCAGATTGGGCTTGACCTTCTGGTCCAGCATCTCGAGCGTGGGCTCCGACTTTATCCCGAAATATGCGAGCAACTCCGCGCTCGCCTTTGGCGCGAACGGGTAGAGGAGTATGCCGAGCGCGTAGGTTATGGCGAGAAGCTCCGAGAAGATCTTCCTTGTCTGCTTCTCCACCTTCGCGTCCTCCCTGGCCTTCTTCACAAGCGTCCACGGCTCCTTGCTACTCATTATCCTGTTCCCCAGATCAGCAAGCTTGACCACGGTGCCTATCGCCCTCTTCAGCTGCAGCTTGTCGAACGCGTTTCTGTATTCCTTGACTATCTTCTTCACGTTGGCGTCGTCCTTCGCCGACACCTCTCCCTCGGCCAGGAACTTGTTGCTCTTCGAGAGCTTGAGCACGCGCTGCGCAAGGTTGCCTATCTTGTCGTTCATAATCACATTGACTATCTCCTCCAGCCCATGCTCTGTGAACTCGCTGTCCGCGTTCTCCGGGTACATGTACATGAGCGCGAACCTCCAGTAGTCCGCTCCGAGTATCTCGAGCGCGGTCCTCATGTTCAGGCCAACTCCCTGGCTCTTCGAGAACTTCAGCTGCTTCGAGACCAGGAACTGCGATTCCTTTATGGTAAATGGAAGCACGAACCCGAGCCTTGATCCTATCAGCTCCGCTGGCCAGAAGATTGTGTGGAACGTGGTGTTGTCCTTGCCCAGGAACTGCACCAGTTGCGTGTGCTCGTTCTGCCAGTAGTCGCGCCACCTCTTCGAGTTCCACTCCTTGGTTATGCCTATGTAGCCCAGGGGGGCGTCGAACCAGACGTAGATTACGTAGTTCTCGTAGCCGGTCAGGGGCACCGGGAAGCCCCACTTCATGTTCCTTGTTATGTCCCTCGGCTTGAGGCCCTCCTTTATCATGCTGAGCGACTTGTTCACAGCGTCCTTGCTCCAGTTGTGCTTGCCGTTCTTCTTTATGAACTCCTTAAGCTCGCTCTGCAGCTTGTTCAGCTCGAAGGCGAGGTTCTTTGTCTTCTTGAACGTGATGTCGCTCTTGCCGCATATGGCGCAGAACGGGTCGATGACCTGGGTCGGCTCGAGTAGCCTGCCGCAGTTGTCACACTGGTCGCCGCGTGCGCTTCGTTTGTGGCAGTACGGGCATGTGCCCTGGATGAAGCGGTCTGTAAGGAAACGCTTGTCTATGTTGCAGTACGCCTGCATGTCCTCGCGCTCTAGAATGTAGCCGTTGTTGTAGAGCTCGTTGAAGACCCCGTATGTTACCTCCCTGTTCTCCTCAGTGTGCGTCTTCCCGTAGTGCGTGAACGTGCAGTGGTACTTCTCGAACAGGTTTTTCACAGTGGCGTGCAGCTCATCGGCGAGTTTGTCAGGCTCCACGCCCTTCTTTATGGCCGCAAGCTCTATCGGGGTGCCGTGCTGGTCAGAGCCGCAGATGAAGATGGCGTCGTCGCCCTTCATTTTGAGGTACTTGAAGTAGACGTCCGCGGGCAGCACCGAGCCCACGAAGTTGCCCAGGTGGGGCACCGAGTAGACATACGGCAGCGCCGATGTCACTATTACCCTTGCGATATCAACACCTCCCTTCCCTACTTGGCAAGAACTGTTTAAAATATCTGACCTGCGGGTCGCGCAGACGCACCAGGATTACATGGCACGCAGGAAATAGGCTTAAATACTTGTTACCGCAAACTTCTCCTAACAACGAAAGGATAAGGATGGTTTCAAATACGGAACTGTTCGTGAAGGCGACACGAAAAAATGCTGCTGGTTCTTACACTTGTTCCAAAGTTACTACTGTGGTCTCGGGGAGATAAGGGCAAGATATGTTCGGACCACACCTAACAATAGACCTGTATGGCTGCGATGCCAAGCTGCTCGGCGACATGGCGCACGTATACCGCATACTTGACGAGATGCCAGGGCTTCTTGACATGAAGAAGATAAGCAAGCCGCAGGTGCTCCCCTACGAGGGCAGCAAGGGCACCTTCGACAAAGGGGGCATCTCCGCATTCGTGATAATAGCCACGTCGCACATAAGCATACACACCTTCGTACACCAAAAGTACGCGTCTGTAGACATCTTCTCCTGCAAGGCGTTCGACACGGACAAGGCAACAAGGTACATCTCTGAGAAGTTCAAGGCCAAGAAGACTGAGACGAACCTGCTGAGCCGCGGGAGGGAGTTCCCGAAGGAAGTTGGGAGGGCAAAGGCGATAGTTGTAAGGGAGAGGAGGGGCATCAAGCCCTACCGCGGAAGGTAGCGGCAACTGTCAACACAGGACGCTACGCGTATAAATCTATCTTTTTCATTTACTCCGCGACCAGTGATTGAACGGCGGAGAACCAGTACAGGCTACTCGGCAGGTACCTTGCAGACGAGAAGATGCAAAGGGAGCTGGAGCAGTTCATGCCCCAGCTTATGAAAGCGCATTTCCATGCGCTAATGGAGATGAGGAGCGGGGCGACTGTGAAGGGGAACGGGAGCGTGCTTGCAGTTTCAAGGCACAGGCCAGAAGAGGAGCCGAACAGGCAACTTACAATCCAGTACGAGATGGATCTGCTGAGCACAGGCGGAGTAGATGCCGAGATTGAGAGGACGCTCGAGCGCGCGTGGGACAAGAGGGCGCTCAGGAAAGGAAGCTTCAAGGAAGATCTCCTCTACCTGAGACCGCGCGACAGCTAGATTTTGGCTGTTAAAGAGAAAGAGGTGTTAAGGTGTGGTGGGTGGGGATAAAATAAATGCACCTTAACACGTGAAGGAGAATTAGGGCTCATAAGGTTTATATAGCTTACTACGACACTAAACGAAGTCTGAAGATAATGCCAAAGGAAGAGATGCCGGCCTGGATGGTCTGCGACGGCATAATTTCTAAGATGCGCGACGAGCTTCTCTCGCAGGCAGTCTCGGTGATGCACGAGCAGCTGGAGAAGAAGAGAATCTCGCTCGAGGGCCAGCTTCCCACGCTCGACGAGGGCGCGAGCGGCCAGGAGCGCGACGCATTCCTACTTTCGCAAATCATAAAGGAGCACAAGAATATAGAGAGACAATTCGGCGAGTACATCGAGCACGCGAAGGTCGGGCACGAGGACCTCGCGAGAATAGAGGAGCTGCAAAGGTTCCTGCTTGAGCTGAGGCAGATAGTCATGCTGAGCGACTACAGCAAGGAGTGCGAGGGCTGGCTAGCTGAGGCCGAGAAGGAGTTGAAAGAAGAGGATCCTGCAAAGATAATGGCCAAGACGATGAAGAAGGAAGGAAAGAGGCAGGAGCTTTTGGATTACGTGATGAAGAGCAAGAAGTTCATGAAGGATGGCGTTTTCTCTGAAGCGGAGCGGAAGATAATGGACGAAGCGCTGAAAATCACAAGCGGGCCTATCTAACTCTGAGCTTCGGCGCTGCCTCCTTCACTTCTATTTCCTTTCTCCAGAAACTGTAACTTAGGGAAACTGCGAGGTCGTGTTGTCCTCTTACCGGATACTCATTTTGTTCGAAGCCGCGCTTTCTGAGAAAAGCGTCAAGTCTCTTTGAAAAATCTTCAAGGTTCATGATCTTCTCCTTATACTGAGAATTCTTTTCGGCCACAATGTTAATCACGTCGCCATGTTGATCTATCCCAAGAACATGATACACTGGCACGCTCTCGGGCGCCCTCAGGTGTGGGTTTGTTACCGCTTCTGTTTCCACCCTGAAAAACTGCGCATTGCCTGGTTTCTTTTTCACAGTCAACCCGAATTCCTCCGCCAATGCTTCGGACAGTACGTCGAACTCTTCATATGCCATCTTAACCCCCATCTACCTATGTCAACCTGTGTTTAAATAAATTTGCTTAAAAATACTCACGGAGAATAAAGTGTGCAGCAATTGCACCGAGTGGGATAACGAAACTGAAACTTGGGCAGCAGTAGACTGCGGATGCCCGTGCGCAGAGCAAGACCTCAGCCCTTCTGAATATCTGGGAGGTTCTACCTGTGGCGAATGTGGCCACAGGGTTGCTGCATGAAATGAGGCATGCAGCTGCACTCACCACGGAACCTGCTTTATCTTCGCCTTGTGCGCCAGCACGTTTGTGCCCCTGTGTAGCAGACCGGTTAGCACAATGAGCACAACGAGGCCCACAACGTTCGGCAGGCCGCCGAACGGAAACGCGAGTATGAGTGCGACTACGAAGAATGAGTACTGATCGAGAATAGCGACGCTCACGCCTTCCCTTACTCCTATCCTGCGTTTTATGAAGCTGCCAATCAGGTCGCCAACTATCGCGCCTATCGTCAGGGCGAATCCGATTGCGAGAGCCTGGTTGAAGAATGCGAGCTCGAGCACAGATATGATGAAACCTCCGATGACCCCGGAAAGCGTGCCGCGCAGTGTCTTGTGCTTTCCGAATATTGGCTTACCGCCAAGTTTTTTGCCCATGTCCAGCGGCTTGCCTCCGCCGAAGATTACAGGAGTGCCGTTCGCTATCCAGGCTGGCAGTATGAAGATTATCGGGTAGATGAGAAAACTATAGAGGAAGCCCACTACAGACATCAATGCGCCTCCTTCCGCTCGACCCGCGCCTCGGCAAACCTCTTCGAGCCGCCTCCTTGGAATTTCTGGCCCTTCAGCTTCGAGGCGAGCACCTCCGCGGCGTTCTTCTTCGATGATGGTCCTGCCACGCAGATCACTATGCCCTCCTTGTTCCTGAGCAGCACGACAGCGTCGTTGTTCCTCTTAACAAGCAGATCCGCTATCTTTATCATCATCCTCCTGTCAACTTCGAGCTCGCGCTCTATCGTCTCCTCGTCGGGAATGGACTCTGCTATGCTTGTGGCTAGCAACTCGCCGCTCTTCTCGGTCTGCTTGTGCAGCGCCCTGAGCTCCTCCTGCTGCGCGCCGATCTTCTCGGCTACTGCGCTGGGCTCTACGTTGAACATCTTCGAGAGCGAGTCGAGCTGCCTGTGCATCTCCTCGAAGCGCTTGAGCGCCGCCGGTCCGGCCACGAACTCAATCCTGTCGATGCCGTCGTGTATCCTTGCTGTGCCGATTATGCTCACTATGCCGAGCAGGTTCTCCCTCCCGACCGCGTGTATGCCACCGCACGCCTCCGCGTCTATCAGTTTGTTCTCCCTGTTCCTGATCGTGACTATCCTCATCTTCTTTGCCGGAGCCCCGTGGCCCTGGTATATGGAAAATCCGTACTTTTCTTCGGCGTCGCCCCTGCTCAGCTCCTCGGCATGCACCCTTATCCCGTTGAAGAGCCATGCGTTGACCATCGTCTCTATCGCATTAACGTCCTGCTCTGTGAGCTTGTCGTAATGTGCTATGTCTATGTGCGCCTTGCCCGGTTCCTTCTTTGCACCTTCCTGCCACGCGTGCTCGCCCAGCACCTTTCTCGCGGCCGCGCTTATCAGGTGCGTAGCGGTGTGGTGCGCTACTATCGCGTTCCTGCGCTGCTCATCGACCTCCGCCTCGACGATCTCGCCCTTCTTAAGCCCTGAATTCTTCTCTGTGAAGTGAACGATCACGTCTCCTACCTTCTGCACGTCGGAGATCCTTATGCCGTCGACTGTTCCGGAGTCGGCGACCTGGCCACCGCCCTCTGGGTAGAACGGTGTCTTGTCGAGCACGAAGTGGTTGCCCTTTGCGAAGAGCACCTTCGCCTTGGATCTCGTTGTAAAATCGTAGTAGAGCTTCTTTGTAGGGGGCAGGCTCCTTGGGAGATCCACATCATGGGCGATGTGCTTCTCCTTCTTGGCCATATCGCCCTTCACGAACTCGGTGTACGCGCCCTCTGGCATCTCTATCTTGACCTTCTTTTCAGCTGCGACCTTTGCTATCAGCTCTGGGGTCGCCCCCTGGCTCTCGTAGAGCGTTCGCATCTGCTCGAGCGATATCCTGTTGCCCTTCTCGAGCAGGACCTCGACCGCGCGCTTCGCCCCCTCTCTTGCGCGTTCGTACCTGTCCCGCTCGACCTGCACGACCTTTTCGAAGATGTCGTGCTTCGTCGAAAGCTCGGGGTACATCGGCTTGAGCTCCTCCGCTATCAGCTCAGCAAGGGTGCGCATGTCAACCCTGAACCCGTACTCGTCTATGAAGTCGAAGGCCCGCCTCAGGAGTATCCTGAGGTTGTAGCCGCCGCCGACGTTCGACGGCAGCGAGCCGTCGGTTATTGCGAAGAGCAGTGTTCGTGTGTGGTCCAGGAGTGCGTACACCGCCTGCATTGGCTTTATCTTCTTCTCGTAATCGTGCGGAGTGATCTTCGCCTCCCTGAGCACTCGCCTTTCCGCTTCTGCTATGTCGCGCACTTCCTCCATATTGAGCGTGCCTCCGTACTTGGCGAACTTCGAGTAGAAGTTGGTGTCGAACTCTATGTTGAGCTCGTTCTCTATCTTAGAGAGCGTCCTGCTGAAGACGGCCTCATAGGCTGTGCTGAACCCCGTGTAGAACCAGAAGTTGCGCTCGAAGCCCCAGCCCGTGTCCACCACCTTGCCAGCCAGCTCCTGCACCTTGCCGCCAGAAAGCTCGAATTGCGTAAAGACGTTGTTTCCAAGTTCCGCACCTTTCGAGAAGAACTCGAGGCTCGGGCCGAACTCTGAGAAGTCGGGCATGGCCCAGACGTCCTCCTGGTACCTTATCTCCTCTGGCTCTATGCCCATGACCTTTGTCAGGAAGTTGAAGTTGAGCTCTATGGTCTTGTCGCGCCAGTAGCCCTCCTTGGGATAGTTGAACGAGGTCTGGTTCGCCATCACGAAAGTGGTGAAGTGCCTGCCGGTAACGCCCACGTTCTCTATGTCCTTGAACCTGAGGCAGGGCTGCGGGACCAGGAGCGGGTTCGCGCTGTACTCGAAGCTCATCTTGCCGTTCTCTATCCTTTGGAAGTCCTGTATGCCGGCTATTGTGAAGTAGAGGTCCTGGCGCCACCTGCTCACGACCGGGTACCTCTTCACTATAGCATGTCCGTTTCTCTTGAAGAAACCGGAGAACCTGTTCCAGAACTCGGTGTAGCTTATGGCGTTTGGTTTCTCCTTGAAGAAAGAGTATGGCGTATGGGCCGCGTCGCCGCAGTTGTTCGTCTCGCCTATCGCCCAGAACCATTTGCCGCACAGGCTGCACTTCTGCCTGCTAAACCCTTTCTCCTCGAAGATCTTTGTAGCGTAGTACTCCTTTGGGCTCTTGCCAAACTCAGCGAGCAACGCACCTTTGCTAAGCTTATGGCCGTCTATGCTGAGCATCTCAACCAGTCCACCAGACCTTGCATTCTTTCCCGAAGAACTTGCAGAAGTTGCACTTCCATTTCTCAGATTCCACGACCGGCGCTGACTCGCGCTCGCCGTTCCAGAACTTGAGCGCATAGGCAATGTCTACGGACATCTTCTCCTCGTTGTAATCTATCTCCATGCTGCTTATCTGCTTTCCGCTGAACCTGTCAACGTATGCCACCTCGAGCCTGTCGCTCAGATCAGGAATAGAGTAAAGTGCGTTGAACATGAGCTCGGACATGGAATACGGATTCGCGAGTTCGTCCTTTATGCCCATCGCATGCAGCTCGCGCCGAAACGTTTCTGAAAGGCCGTCCTTCTTCAACCCGTATATGTTTACGAAGTTGTCGTGCGTGTATTTTTTGGCCCTTATGTCACCGAGCATCTTCCTGTAGAGCCGCACCTGCATCACGTGCGGCCTGGTATAGACCTCCGTAAGCTTCCTGCTCGCGTCGGTCGTCTTCCTCTCTATGACCTTCGCCTTCCCACCAACAACCTTCATCTCATCTATCTGGCCAGAGAGCCTGTAGCCGTTTAGCGAGCCGTAGACGCGCAGCTCCCTGCATATGCCCTTCTCCTTGAGCGAGAGCAGCGAACGGTAGTTCTCGTACGCTGTCTTGTACATGACGTCCATGTACGTCACGGGCTCTATCGTGAGGGGCACGTAGACCTCGTCCTGCAGCGCCTCGTGGAGCTGCTTGCCCTGCGCCATGTATTTTGTGTACTTCTTGCCGTAGAGGTAGTTGAACTCCATCTGCCTCTCGCACCAGAACTGGTTCGCGATGTCGGTCACTAGGATCGAGCTCTTTCCGAGCTTTTTGAGCACACCACTTCCCCCAACCTGCACGCGAACACCAAAGTATCAGACCGCCTATCTCTCGTCATCGCCGAAGCTCAGCGATCACCTTTGTCATCACATATCCTTTTATTCGTTAAACAGGATTATTAACCCTATGCGGCTTCTCTCTCATTACGAGCTGTTCATCTTCGATTGGGACCACACGCTGACCACCTCTACGCTACTTGTAACGCTGCTGTACATGGCTAGCAGGCGCGGAAAGCACAGGAGCGCTGAGACGCTGAGAAAATCGGCACCATCGAACTTCTCAACGGAGGGCGTGGCGGTCAAGGAGGAGACGAGCAAGATCTACTCACTGTTTGACGATGCGTACTCGCTCATCTTCAGGCCGAAGCTCAAGCCTGGCGCCCTGGAACTCCTGAAGTTCCTTAAGGGGAAGGGCAAGAAGATCGCGATCTTCAGCGACTCGAAGGCGTATAGGCTGCTCAGCGAGACAAAGCAGTTGGGAGTCCGCGACTACGTGGACTTCGCGCTCAGCGCGGAATCCATAAGCCGCTACAAGCCGAACCCGACTGGCCTTCTGCTGCTTACAGACAGGCTGCGTGTCCCAAAGGAGAAGTGCCTGTACGTTGGCGACATGGCAGGAGACATACTGACAGCGAAGCTCGCGGGAATGGACTCGTGCGGCGTGGCAGATGGCATAGGTTCCCTGGAGTCGCTCAGCGTAGAGAACCCGGAGCACGTATTTCCGCGCCTGTCCTCTTTCTTCCAGGCGCTGCGGGAAGGAGAGTGACTTACTGACGACAAAAACATAGATTTATATAGGCGCGAACCAAATAACAATCACTGCGGAAACTAATTCTGCGGAGGAAATGAAATGACATACGGAGAAGAAGAAGGAGGACGTGGCAGAGGAGACAGAGGAGGAGACAGAGGAGAAAGAAGGGGAATGAACCCTAACTATTTCCTGCCCAAGCCTGTCAAGGTCGGAGACGTACTGGAAGTGACTATAGAAGGAATGGCCTCGAGAGGGGACGGCATAGCCAAGAAGGACGGCTTTGTCATCTTCGTCAAGGGCGCTAAGCCTGGAGACAAACTGACAGTGAAGGTAACCGACGTAAGGACCAGGTTCGCAATCGGCGAGCCAGCGACTGCGTCAGCATAGGCTTAACTTTTCTTATTACTAAGAAAGTTATTGCTTGCTAGCGCAAGCGGGATTCGATGGCCGTAGTCTCTGAGAAGAAGAAGCTGGAACTCCAGCGCACGATGCTGATCATAAGGCGCTGCCCCTTTTGCCTGAAGGATACGGAGCATGAAGCCTACTACGCTCGCAACCCAGATCTGAAGGTGAGCGCAAGCCTGAACGGCAAGCAGTTCACGCTCGAATACAAGGGCAGGATGCCATTCGAATGGTACGGAGTGGTGGAATGCAAAGAGTGCGGAAGGGCGTACGTTGTCCAGGGGGTCATCGCCAAGCTCGTCAAGGACATCACGGGGATAACCGAGCCTAAGGAGGTGATGCTGTCATATACGTGCTGCGATTTCTGCATGCACGACGAAAGCGCATACACGCTAGCGAACATGCTGATCACGCTGAGGAACGGAAAGAGCATCTACCTCTGTGAGAGGCATGCAGGCGATATAAAGAATGAGAAGGGAAAGCGCGACAACTACGATTTCCTGATGGAAAGGACATTCGCGTGGTGAAACTACATCCTGCCAGTGTTGACTAGAGGCCTAACGCCCTTGTTGACGATGCTGTCCTTCATCTCGTAAAGCATGTGGGCCATCATGAACGGGTTGAACCCGTTCGTAGAGAGCATCTCCTTCATAATTAGCATGAATGTCTGATCGTTGTACACGATGCTCTTCAGCTTCTGTTTTTCGTCAACGAGCGAGACGCTCTTGATGTCGCTGAACCTTACTACCAGCTTGTCGCCTCCGTCACCGCTGCCGAAGAACATTACCGCGTCTTCCGGGAGCAGCTTGATGAATCGGCCATCGATTGATTTGTTCTGCGGGTTGACCACATCATCGTCTTTGATCAGCGTCGACCAGTCGACATCCAGGGAAAATGATAGCCCGAGGTCACCGGCTTCGGCCATCTTTTTCCCGAGATGCATCTGGGCGCTCGTTATCTCTTTTGACAGGCTGGAGTCCCGCTCCTCCCGTGCGAGAAGCGCAAGCGGATTGCCAACCAGCGTATCGAGGCTCACAATCGCGGATTTGAGCAGGCGCTTGTACGCATCTCTGAGCCCTGCAGCTATGGTCTCGAATGTCGACTGAGAGCCGAATCCCAGGGCTCTGTCCTTTCGCTCGATATCTTCCAGGTCTATGTGAAGAGCATTTGCGTAAAGTTCCTTCTCTATCTTGTTAAGCAGCGTTTCTGGCTGCAGCGAGTGCCTGCTCGCGGCGTTCTTGAGTTCCATTATGAAATCTGTCTGCCTTGAGTATTCGCTGTCATCGAGCTGCGACGGGGCCGAGACGTCATCGTGCACTGCGTGTATGCGTGCAAGGAATTGCGCTGGGTCCGCTCTTGCTACAGTTCCGCTGACCGGCTTGCCCTCGGAAAGATTCTTCGCAAGCTTGTCAAGGAGCTTTGGGACACTCGTCCTGCTTCGGTCAGCCTCGTCCTTAAGGTAGGAGCTTGCGGTGATGAACCTCTCTGGCTCCTCCCTCAGTTTTGAAAGAAGAAACTCTTGCCCTTCCCGCTTCCGTTCCTTTATCGGCATTCAATCAAGAAGAGTGTATTTTCCCGTTTTATAAACGTTGCTCTGCTTTTGTTTTGGTTAAGCAGGACGCTGGGTGCGAGAATCGAACTCGCGAAGGCCATAACGGCCAAACAGCTTAGCAGGCTGCCGCCCTACCACTAGGCGAACCCAGCACGGGTTATCATTCGGTTTTTGCATTTAATATGTTTTCTATCTCCTCGCTCGCTATTGCGCCCTCCCTGAGGATTTTGACTCTTGAGTCGAGAACCTCCACAACGGTCGATCCCTGGCCGTATTTTGACTCCTGGCTGTCGACAACCACGTCTACGGAGTCGATGATCTTGCTGTGGAGGTCTGATGCGCGCGTTACGCTGCCCTGTCCAGATATGTTTGCTGACGTTGCCGTGATGGGGCGCGGGAACTGCCGCAGCAGCTTATTGGAGAAGTCGTTGCTCGGTATCCTTATGCCAATCTTCCCGTTCAGCGATATGAGCGGCATAGGCAGTATCGCCCTGACCACCAAAGTCATCGGACCCGGAAGGAATCTCATCGCAAGCTTCTCTGCTGTCTGGTTGAAAATCGCTATCTCTTTCGCCTTTTCGATGCCGGAGACTGCCACAGACGACGGTTTTGTCATATCCCTCTCCTTTACTGCGAAGAGGCTCTTGAGCGCCTTTGGGTTTGTGGCGTCAACGCCCAATCCGTACACCGTCTCAGTGGGATACGCGACTATGCCTCCAGATTCCAGCACCTTCGCGCACTCGGAAACAGCTGAGCTGCTCGCCTTTACGATTCTAGCCATGCTAAGCACTACGTGCAGCGGGAGCCTGCCTGGCCCCAAGCGCGCATGAAAGGTTGTCTACGCCTCTGCTCAGCCCTGTATCTCCAGAGCACAGTCCCATGTACTTAGGGTTGCTCCTTCCGGCCTGGCCCGGTTCATACGTGAGGCCGCCACTGGAGGCAAGACCTCGACGCTTTGGCATAGGCCCGGCATGCGCGGATGTGACGCGGCTGGCATGCGGCCCGCCGAAGGGGATTTGCGGTGAGGGAAACCCCTAGCTTCCCGCCTCCCCGCTGCGGTATCGTATGTGTATTTGAGGTTTAAGAAATGTTGCTTGTTTCGCTTCTCAAGGTAATGTTAATATAGGACGAAATGAAATGTTTTTTAGATAGTATGACATTCGTAGGTCTCGCGAAGGGAAGAACGCAGGAGGAAGCTGTGCTTTTGTTCGACGCCCACAGGGCTGCGCGTTACAACGGTCAAAAGATGGTTGTGGCCGCATTGGTTGGGGAAAAGGAACTAGTTAGGACAATTGGAGAAAGGGGAAGAGTCGAGACTAAGGAGGAACTGCTCAAGTTCTTTACCGATTGGAGAGCCGCTAAAAGAATGCCGGAAGGCCTTGACAAGGAAATTGTCGAACACGTGGAGAACGGCTACAGGGACGGCATAAACAGCATCGACGGCGGAATCTGATCAGACGCTCTCTCAGTTTCAGGCGAATGCCTTATTAATCCCTAAAACCCATACTTACCGTGGTCCTTTTGGATTCAAACTATGAGCAACTGCTGGACAGGGCTTTCTCCCAACTGCCTAGCCTTGCCGCTGAGAAGTCCGACTTCAAGGTGCCTGAGGCCGATTCGATAATACAGGGAAGCAAGACGATAATCAGGAACTTCTCGCAGATCGCGGACGTTGCGAGGAGGGAGGAGGGCGACATCGCCAAGTACCTGAGCAAGGAGCTTGCTGCGCCTGTTAGCGTCGGCGACCAGAAGCTTACTATAAGCACGAAGGTGCAGGCAGCGGTGTTGAACGACAAGGTGAAGAAGTACTTCGAGGCCTATGTCATATGCAAGGAGTGCCACAAGCCCGATACGCACATAGAGGGCACTGAAAGGGGCTATGAGACGCTTGTCTGCGAGGCGTGCGGGGCCAGGTACACGGTAAAGAGGTCTTGATTTGGCGTTTCACAGAGGAGGTGGAGGAAGAGGAAGGGGGAGGGGCGGCAGGCCAGCCCCGGTCTACGAGTTGAAGATACCGCAGGAGGGTGAGGTCGTGGGCGTGGTTGCGCAGGTCCTTGGCGCCTCGAAGTTTAGGATAAGGTGCGCGGACAATTTCGAAAGGGTGTGCAGCATTCCCGGCAGGCTGAGGCGCAGGTTCTGGATAAAGGAGAACGACCTTGTGGTGGTGAAGCCGTGGGTCGTCCAGAGCAACGAGCGCGGTGACATAGTCTGGAGGTACAGCATCGGCGACAGGGACAGGCTGAAGGCAAAGGGAATCCAGGTTCCGGTGTAGCACGGCTTCCTTCGGCGAATACGAAACAGCACACAATCAATAAAAGGGCAGCCGCGGCAAGATTGTTGGAAACATGGAGAAAAATTTGGTGTTCGAGAGGGACGCCAAGTACAGGGCGGCCAGAGTAGAAGCGATAAGCATACTAGACACCATAGACCTACCGTACCACAACAAGGCCCACGCCCTTGACGTCGAGCTTACAGCGGTGACGTTGGCCAAGGGTGAAGGAGTCCAGGGCAAGAACCTGCTGCTGGTTTCTTTGGCTGGCATATTCCACGACACGGGGCACAAGGTTAGGGCTGAAAAGAACGAACCTGAGGGCGCGAAGTTTGCAGAATCTGCAATGCTGAGGGCGGGCTACGCTCAGCACGAAATAAAGCTAGTAAGAGACATGATCATATACGGCACAACGCTACCACAGGAGCCCAGGAGCGTTTTTGAGAAGATACTCGCAGATGCTGATGTCGCGAACCTCGGAAGAGAGGACTTTTTCAGGCAGGGGGATCTGCTGAAGACTGAGTTCGGAATCGGTGATACGCTTAAATGGCTAAAGAGTTCGCTAGCGTTCATCAAGGGACATAGTTTCTTCACCGAGACTGCCAAGGGGATGTACGAACTCAAGCAGCAGGATAACGTGAGCGAGCTGGAGCGCAGAATAGCAGTCTTGGAATCTGGAATGCGGCTTAGCTGACGATCTTGCCGAGCACTTCGGCGGCATCTTTCTCTATTCCGTACGCCTTGTCGAAGTAGTGCAGTATGTTCGCTATGTCCCTTTCGAGAAACCTCATTGCGTCAGGATGCTTTATGTGCACCGCCTGCCCGAAGTCTATCATGTAGGGCACATCGCCGAGCATCAGTATGTTGTACTCGCTCAGGTCCGCGTGCACCAGCTCGTTCTGGTAAAGCTTCCTTGTGTCTTCGAGAATCTGGTCGAGTATCTTCTCAGGTTTCTTGACAGTCTGCTCCCTCAGCGTCTGCGAGGGCTTGCCGTCTTTGCCAATGAACTCCAGCGCGAGCACGTTCCCGCTGAAGGCGTATGGCCTGGGTGCGTGCACGCCCGCAGCCTCGGCCACAAGCAGGTTCCCGTACTCCTTCTTGCACCACGTGCTGACAATCGCGAAGATGCTTCCCTTGACCCTTCCGAACCGCGGGTCTCCCTCTATGTACTTGACCCTGTTCTGGAACCTGGCATTCTCCAGCCTGAAGATCTTCAATGCTATGAAGTCCTTGCCTACCTTCTCGCCGGCGTCGGCAAGGTAGACGTCAGCCTCCTTGCCCCTCGCGATTATGAACTCCATGCTCGAGAGCACGCCCTTGCTGAAGAGTTTGCCTATCCTGAGCATCGTCCTGCTGTCGAATACTCCCTCCTCTATCTTCAGCTGCTCCTTCAGCATGAAGTCCTCCCTGCTGGGTTCCTTCTCCCTGCTCCTGCGTCGTGCCATACGTTATTTATTCCTAATCAAGCTATATCAAGATATTGCAGGCGCTGGTGTGGTTTCTCAGTTTTTAGCAGCGTTGCCGCTATTCGCGCCCGTGTGGCTTGCTTGGATAGTCTTCTACGGATACTGGGGCGCCTCGATAATCTACGAAGTCGCGACTGGAAGGTTCAAGAAAAGGGAAAGATCTGGGCAGCCGCCGCAGGCCGCAGTCGCCCAGACGTTATTGCTTGGAGCTGCAATAGTGCTTGAAGTTGATCCCTTAATCAGGGTTTGGGGCACCGGCGTTGCTACCAACTACTCTCCGCTGCAGGCACTTGGAGTGGCGGTGGCATTTATCGGGGTAGGTTTTGCGATATGGGCGCGGAGACATCTCGGAGGCAACTGGAGCGGTGACGTAACGATCAAGAAAGGTCACACACTGACCAAGACAGGCCCGTACGCCTTGGTTAGACATCCAATATACTTTGGTATCTTTCTGATTGTGGCGGGATGCGCGATCTATCTCGGCACCGCAAGCGCCGCGCTCGCAGTGGCATTCGGCGCTCTCTTCGTGGCTTACAGGGTGAGTACGGAAGAGCGTCTCATGAAGGCCGAGTTTGGTAGGGAGTGGGAGCTTTATAAAAAAGAAGTTAGATATGTGATAGTTCCTAGAGTGCTGTGAATGGGGGAAGTGAAGATAATCGTTGACAAGAGGGAGAGGAACCTCGACATACTTGAGGGCCTTTCAGGATCCGGCATACTGCTCAAGTTCGCCCAGCTTCCTGTTGGTGACTACATACTGTCGGACCGCATGTGCGTCGAACGCAAGACCGTTAGCGATTTCGAGCACTCGATAATAAACGCGAGGCTCTTCGACCAGGTAGAGCGGCTTGACCACACGTTCAAGAAGCCGCTGCTCCTGCTAGAAGGCGAGGACTCGGAATTTACCATGAACCCAAACGTGGTGCTTGGCGCAATCATCAGCCTTTACAGCGACTACAACGTGCAGGTGATAAGGTCCAGGGGCGCGTCAGAGACCGTCAGCACCCTGGCAAGGCTTGCGGAGCGAGAGCAGGGAGAGAGGCGCGCGCCGCGCATGCTCGGGTCAAAACGCGCGTTCACGAATTCGCAGTGGCAACTGCTCATACTCAGCTCGATACCTGGAATTGGCCCTACGCTCGCCAAGTCGCTAATCAGCCGCTTCAAGACCATAAAGAATGTCGTATCGGCAGAGCCGGACGCGCTGATGCAGGTCGAAAAGATAGGCGAGAAGAAGGCTGAGAAGATATACGAGATACTGAACGCTGAGTTCAGCGAGGACCAGGACTAGCTTCTGGCTACGAACCATGCCACGAGTATGATGACTCCGGGTATTGTTCCGCCGATAAAGAGCTGGATTATACCGACAATCAGCATCTTGTCCGATATCTTTGAGAACTTGCCCTCCTTCATGCGTTCGTAGATGACTTCGTAGTCGACCCACGACCAGAACGCGCCTATTAGCACTCCGAAGAACCCCACGGTGCCTAGGAATATGCCGGGACCTGCGGCGGCGATGGAGAGGCCTAGGACTCCGATGAAGCCAATTATCGTAAAGATTATCTGCAGAAGTGCCGCCACATGCGTAAGCGTTGTCGCGGTCCTCATGCTGTCCTTCGAAGCCATGTTTTTGATTGGTAGCTTAGTAATTTAAATTATGCGCTAATCGTTCAGCAGCTCTGTTATCGCGACGTTTCCGGTTATTTCGGGGTCGAGCCTGAGGGTCACACCTCTTATTCTCTTTATTCCGTTCGCCTTGGCGAACTTGGAGAACAAGCCCTCGCTTGAAGCGAAAACGAGGAACTTATCATTGTCCTTGGCGCCGCAGTCCCTCAGCGCCTTGCCTATATTCATTGTGCCGCATACGAGCATGAGCATCTCAACCTGCATGCTCTTCGACCTTGCGCTCCCATCGCTGAACCTTATGGTCGCGTTGACGTACGCCGGCAGCGCCCTTGCCATGGCGCGCTCGCTGTAATCGAAGAGAAGCAAGAGATCTGCACCTTTTGAGATCTTTTTTGAGTTTTCTATAAGCGCGCTCAGCCCAGTTTCGCTGCTGCAAATGTAGAGTGCGGGTTTGCCTTTGAACTCGACGATTGGGCTTTTTGATGCCGGCATCACAATCAATAAAACCCTTTCCGTCTAAATCAATATAAACGCATATTCTGCTGATTGTGGTATCATGAGTCAATTCGGTGCACAAATACACGGCAAGTCTGACCGGGCGTCATCTGGCAGCGGCAAGCTGAAGAGCAAGCTCAGGGACAGGCGCAGGAGCGAGTCTGGTAGATACTTCGCTGCAGCAAGGGCCGCCGCCGAATCTGCGGTGAAGAAAGTGCGCGGCAGGGGAGGCAACTTCAAGGACGTGCTCAAGAGCGTTGCGTTCGCGAACGTGCTCACAAAGCAGGGATACAAGAAGGCGAAGATAACCGGGGTGATGGAGTCCAAGGACAACAGGAACTTCGCAAGGCTCGGTATAATAACAAAGGGCGCGATAATAAACACCGAACTCGGGAAGGCCAGGGTCACAAACAGGCCAGGTCAGGAGGGCGGGATAAACGCGATGCTTGTCGAAGGGTGAATGAGATACCTGCGAGAGTTTACGTGCTGAACTCATCCGACGTGCCCGCACTGAAAAAGATACTCGAATACGACCCCTACCTTGACCCCAACCTCATACCAAAGATGCCAAAGGAGTGGGACGACAAGGAGTACATGATGAAGCACCCAGAGCTTGCGCAGGAGGCGGAGAAGAAGAAAAAGGAAGCAGATGACGCGATGGGCAAGCTGAGGAACGACAAGGACCTCAACATAATATTCGCAAGGCAGGACTACCAGGTGAAGGACGGGATATCGATGGGCATGGACCGCGAGAAGAGCTACTTATACCTGAGCGCCGACGATTCATTCCTTGAAGCGGGCGAGGCGAAACTGAAGAAGAGCATAGGCTCGCTGCAACGCGCCTCTGCCGAGATAGAGAAGCAGATAATAGACAGGATAGAGGAGGAGAAGCAGAAGTCGGACCAGGGCCTTGGCTTCATATTTGGATAGTGGTAGCATGCACTTCCTAAGCGTAAACGATTTATCGCGCGACCAGATGAACGAGATATTCGACATAGCTGATGAGATAAGCATGGGCAAGACGACTTCCTCGCTCAAGGACAACTCGACCCTTGCTCTGCTCTTCGAGAAGCCTTCGACAAGGACCAGGGTCTCGTTCGAGGTCGCAATGGCCAGACTCGGAGGCCAATCAATATACATAGACTCCAAGACGTCGCAGATGTCGAGGGGAGAGCCGATAGCAGATACGGCCCGCGTCATGAGCCTTTACGTTGACTTCGTAGCGGCGCGAATGTACCACCACGAGGACCTTTTGGAGTTCGCGAACAACTCGACTGTTCCGGTAATAAACGCACTCACGGATTTAGAGCATCCAACGCAGTCGCTAGCTGACCTGTATACAATAGCAAACGCAAAGAGGAGGATAAGGGGCGTGAGGATTGCGTTTGTGGGGGACGTGGCGCAGAACACGTGCAACTCGCTGATGATAGCCGCTGTTAAGCTCGGAGCTGAGATGGCGCTCGTAGCACCGAAGAACTTCCCACCGAACCCGCAGTATCTCACGCGAGCGAGGGAGTATGGGGTCGTGGACATATTCGACACAATGGAGGAGGGGCTCGCCAAGGCTGACATAATATACACGGACACGTTCGTGAGCATGGGCAACGAGGGCGATGCGGAGCAGAGGAAGAAGATGTTTGCCAAATATCAGGTCAACGGCAACGTGCTTAAGTACGCAGACAAGGACGCGCTTGTGATGCATCCGCTGCCTGCATTCAGGGGCCAGGAGATAACCGCAGATGTGCTCGAGGGCTCGAAGAGCATAGTCTGGGAGCAGTCGAAGAACAAGCTGCTCATAGAGCAGGCCATCCTGATGTACCTGTCGCAGAAGAGCATGTAAAAGGATCTGAGATGACCGATTATCCTGTTGTTGAGAGGAAGTACGCGATAAGCGAGAAGATAGACGAGACTCAGGAGGTGCTCGTCATCGGCATGAAGCCTGAAGATGGCAAGCCCAACATCTTCGATCCCGGAATGTTCATGATGCTTTACGGAATAGACAAACAGACTGGCGAAAGACACGTGGGGAGGGCGCTGTCCATAGCCTCTGATCCATCCTCGATCAACATGGAGTTCTTCATCATAAAGAACCCGACGCACGGAGAGCACATAGGCAGAAGCCACTTCAACGACGTGGAGATGAACGACCAGTTCATACTCAGGGGACCTAGCGGGCAGTTCAGGTTCGATCCCGCAAAGGACAGCAAGGTGCTCTTCATAGCCGGAGGCACTGGCCTTGCCCCATTCATGTCTATGTTGAGGCACATGCGGCTCCGGAACGACAGCAACGATGTCATAATGCTCTACAGCGTCAAGTACCCCGGCGAGGTGATCAGGAAGCAGGAGCTGGCTAACATGCAGAACTCGCTGAAGCTGAAACTGACAGTTACCGTGACAAGGCCGGCTCCGGGAGATGGATGGACAGGGCAGACTGGCCACGTAGATTCTGCGATGATACAGAAGTACGCACCGGACTTTCTTGAAAGGATGACCTACGTGTGCGGCCCCCTGCCCTTCGTGAAGGCTGTGAAGGATGCTCTGGCCGCTCTGAAAATGCCGCAGAACCGGGTCAGCGCAGACGTGTGGGGCTGATCACTTGACGATCTCGAACTCGAGATCGACAACCACGTCGTTGGGTATGTCTGCGCCGTACTGCTCCTTTACCTTCTTTATCGCCAGGTCCCTGAACTGGGCCATCGTCGCCTTCTCGTTCGCCTCAACGACCACGGTGTAGCTGAAGCTCTCGTTCTTTATCGTTACCTTGTATCTCTTCTTGCCGCCCATCAAATCTGCACTTGCTAGCTGTTCTTCGGGTTCGCCGAAACGTTTTCGACGATGTTCTCGCACTTCTCAACGAGCTTGACCACGTCCTTAAGTCTTGGGTTTATGCCATAGCCCAGATCGTAGCCGCGCTCTGTGCGTATGTGCGTCGGCTGCAAGACGTTGAGGTTCATGGAAAGGTTCCTCAGCGTTATGATAAGCGTCTTTCTAGTGAATTTGCTGCCAAGAATCTGGTAGAGCTCCCTCGTTGTCCTAGGTGACTTCTCCATCAGCAGTTTGAGCACGGCAAAGTTCGGCTTGCTGAGGACCTTTCTCAGCATCCAAATCTTGTCCTCGCCCCTTTCTCTCCTGACCATATGTGATGAATTCGATACCAAATTATATAAATGTAATTAGTCTTACCCTCGAGCCACGCACGTGAAGCATAGTAAAACGCGAGCGCACGGAAAAGTATAAGAATCTTGAGCATCAGATACTACAATATGTTTTACTTAAGTAAAAGATTAGATATTTTAGTAAATAAATATCTCCAGAGGTACCCGAAGGGGAACGAATCTGGAGGCTTGAAACTAAGCTTCGAGGTCGACATTGGAGACGGATGGAGCGTAACCGAAAGCGTTGACGGGCTGGTGCCCAAGGCGATAGCCAAAGATGGCGTCGGCTACCGCTACCTGGTTGGAAACGGACTTTCCAAACTCAGCGGTTTCGAAAAGGGCTGCGCAGAAAGGGCCAAATGCGTGGTTGTGGAGGAGCTGGCTGCGGCAAATACTGCGTTGGATATCGGCTCGTTCGACACCGCGAGGGAGATCGCGTCGAGGAGCCTGTCTGCGCAGATGGACAGAGGAAGGACAAATCTCGTTTCCTACCTTATCGCGCACGACACAGTGGGCTATGGACCGCTGAGCATACTCATGGAGGACAGGAAGAGGATAGAAGAGATAGAGGTCAACGCGCCTTCTGCTCCAATAAGCATCTTCCATGCGGATTATGGCAGATGCGCAACGAACCTCAGGTTCATTGGCGAGGCGGCTTTCAGGCACAACATAAACAAGCTGATCTACAATACAGATAAGGAGCTTGGCGAGAACTCACCTATAGTGGATGCGCAGGTGGGCGACGCCCGAATACACGCGCAGATAAGGCCCTATGCGCAGAGCGGTGCCGTGGCATCGGTTAGGCTTGCGGATAACAGGCTTGTGGGTTTCGACTATCTGATCAGGAAAAACACGACCGACTTCGACGTCCTGGCATACCTCTGGCTCGCCATGGACTCTGGGCTCAACATAATGATAGCCGGACCGCCTGCCAGCGGGAAGACCACGCTGATGAGCGCGCTCTTCGGATTCATACCGAAAGTTGAGAAGGTGCTAACAATAGAAGAGGAGATAAACGAGCTGAAGATCAAGCTTGACATAAACAACAGCGTCGCGCTTTATGGCTCTGGCAGCGGGCGGAAGGTGGGCACCAAGGACCAGGTGATCAACGCGCTCAGGCTCAGGCCCGACAGGATAGTAGTGGGTGAGGTGCGCGGCGAGGAGACACGCGAGCTCTTCTCCGGGGCCAACCTCGGAGTGCCTTTCATGACAACGATGCACAGCAACGAAGGCGGCATGGAGATAGTGAAGAAGCTGATGGTCGATCCTATGCGCGTCGAAACGCGTTCGCTGAACTGCCTTGACATCGCCATATACATGAAGCACCTTGGCCTCTCGAAGCGGGTCCTGAGCGACATCTACGAGTACAGGTGGCTCAGCAGGGCCGAGACCGACAAACTGGGGACGGTCATAGAAGAGAGTGACTCTGTTGACATGTCTACCATCGTCAGCAACGGAAGGCTCGAAGCCGGCAGCCTTCAGGGCTCGAAGGTCGTCGAGGCGTTCTCAGAGAAGAGCGGCCTTTCGAAAAGGCTCGTGCTTAAGGAACTGGAAAAGCGTTCTGAGTTCATGAAGGTGGTGTTCGAAGGCTGCAGCGGCCCGAAGGAGATGCTGGAAAAGCTGCAGGGATATGCATGCTGCTGAAAGGAGAATATATTGGCGTCGCGATCTGCGAGTTGCTGGCAGTGGCGCTGGCGTTCTTCATCTATCTCGTTAACAGCGACTACGGAATCACTCTGCTTTTGGCACTGATCTTCGTCTCGAACGTCACAGTGTTTGGTGCTCGCGCTCTGCTCGCAGCCAACAGGCGCATCTATGGGAGGATGAGGGAGCGTGAAGGGTTCGACAGTTTCCTCAGCAGGGCGCTTTACCGCACAGCCTCAGGAGTTCCGTACATGAAAGCGCTTGACCAGTCAGTTGAGGAGATAAACGACGCAAAACTCAAACGCAAGGTCAGGCTTTCGCTCAGAAGATACCTCATCTCTGCCTCAGACTTCGGTTTTGGCTCGGGCGAAGGAATGAGAATCAAGGATGCGCGATGGGCGGTCGAGGAGACGGCACGAAACGCCCGGGCTGCGGAGGAACAGCATACTGACATGGAGGAGTCCGCTCAGAGATACGCGACCTTCAACATGTTCATATCGACGATTCTGCCCTCGTTCATGGTCTTCGCTTTCATAGGCAGCAGCATACTCTCCAGGGCCTCCTTCAGCCTTCTCGTGTTCTCATCGCTGCTCGTGCTCGTAGTGCCTATATTCTACTCTATAGGCAACCTGTTGATGTGGAGGAGATTTTTTGCTTAAACTGGGGAAAAAAGGTTTCTACAGTGACGAGAAGGTGGTTGGGTTAGTGTCAGCCGTTCTTTCGGAGTACATGCGCATTGGATCTGCAACAAAGGCATTCGAGCATGTTGCTAGGGGCATGCCTGAGCTTGAAAGGTTTGCAGCTGAGATCAGGTTACACGGGTCTGCGCGGCTGCCTTCCAAAGAAGAGCTAGGAAGCGATAGGCTAGTGGAATTCATGAGGCTTGTAGAGTCTGGAGCTGAGAGAAAGGCGGACATGCTCAAGTCTATGACCCTGTTCAAAAAGAAACTGGATAGCGAGATTCGGACAAGGAACAGGTTCCGAGCCAAGGCCGGCAGCGCACTCACGCTAACGTACATGGGAATGGCCTTCTTCTTTCCACTGTTCTCAGGCATAAGCGCCATCATACTCACGAGTTCCGTGGGCCTGGCCGATGCGGCCGCAAAGGCAACGGGGCAGTCGTTCATCTTCGTGGCGCTTCTTTACGCGCTCATCACCCTCTCCCTCTCCTCCGCGTTCTCGCATCCTGAGATGGACGCAACCAATGTCTTGCGCGGGATAGCGCCGTACTTCATCCTTGCCTCTGTGGTGGCCTTTGCCACGCAGTCATACCTTTCTGGCATTCTGTGAGGTGAATGAATGGACTTGATAGAAAAGACAACGGACAGGTTCCTGCCTGCGAGCGCAATTGCTTTGTTCGCGCTCGCCAGGAGCAAGAAGGCGCAGAGCTCCCTGGAGTACATAATGATGGTGGCTGCTGCGAGCATAGTGATAGTGCTGGCCCTCGCCATGGTGGTAAAGCTGAAGGGCGCTGTTGTCAGCAACGTCACCGTGAACGGATCCAGCGTGGGCGTAGCTACGGCAATAGGTAAGGAACTAGGCTCGCTGACTAGCAACGGCGTGTAGCCGTGAGGGCCCAGCTCTCGCTCGAGCTCATGCTCTACGTAGCGCTAGCCGGGCTCTCCTTCGCCTTTGCCTTGGGAGTTACAGAGAGGAGTTACGCGGGAATCGGAGCCAGCACGGGTTCCTTCGGGCTGTCGCAGTTTATAGATGTGATAAATGGCGCGCTTCTTTCGTCAGGCGCTTTTTCCGGAAACGTCTATCTGCCGCAGGGGCTTTGCGAAGCCACCGCAAACAACAATTCAATCTCCACTAGGTACGGATCTTTCTATATTGTAGACAAGGTCTCGTTTGCTCCGGGGACGATGTGCCCTGACGGCGAGTACGCAAACATTGCAGTCTCGGTCAGAGGAGGAATTGCATACATAAACAGGCAATTTTCTTAGCCATGGAAAGCCGGAAAAATGAAACGATTAACGAATATGCACAGAAGCCGTATAAAGGCAGTTTACTGATAATAGAACGGGGAAGACGTAACTGAAAACCGGAGGTGGCTCTATCGGGGAATATGAGACACCCAAGGTCAGACAGGAGTATCTGCTAAAGCGGAAAGTGCCGATAGCCAAAGAGACCTTGGAAGTACTCAGAAAAGAGCTTAGGGGAGAGACGAATCCCAGGGTCAGCAGCGACGATGTGCTCGCAAGGTTCACGTACTCGATGGGCCTCATGGGCGTAGAACCAGACGGAAAGGCGCCGCCGACCAGGAAGCTGAACAAGGCTGTGCAGAAGAACATCGCGGAGCTGAAGCTGATGCTGCTCTCCGGCAGGATAACCGACGCTGAAACGAGGGAAGCGACGGAGGCTCTTGTTGAGTACGTTGAGAAGTACCTGAAGATGAGGGAGTGGAAGGCGCTTGTGCTCACGCTCGACGAGCAGAACTTCGGGCTAAGAATCTCGCCGGACCTGGCAAGGATGCTCATCCTGGAGAAAAGTCCAGAAGAGGCCATGAGGAAGTACAAGGAGATGGTTGTAGAGGCGGTGGGCGCCGCGGGATACTCGTTCAAGGCCGATGTCATAAGCTACTTCCAGAAAAGCGTACCTAAGAAGGGGCCGGAGCACGCTGTGCCGATACTTGAAAGCGACATAGAGTGGGACACGGGAAGAGTGAGCGGAATATACCTCTTCATAATGTCGAGATACGAGATCGATACGTACGTCAAGGGGCAGGTGGTGAATATAGCGAACCTTGCGCTTAGCCCGAACCCCGAGTATGAGCCCGTAGGCTTCAGGCTCAGATACGATGCCGATGGGACGCTGCGTGTAATTGCTGGGCTCAGCAGGAGCCACTGGATACCGTACCAGGTGCCTGTGGAGCTGATCGAGAAGACATACGATGGCCTGCTCAAGGTTACGGCAAGGCCAGATACCGAGAGCGTGGTATACGGGCATGCCGCGGTCTTCGTTACCAAGAACCCGGGTGTTGCGTACAGCACAATACTGAAGCTCAGCCCAGAGCTGCACAGGCTGGTGCACGTGCAGCAGGAGGCGTATCTCTGGATATTGATGACCGGCGCCAGGGACTACTACAGGCACGGAGAGGTCTATGACACACCCATGGCGTTCGTTATGGAGAAGACAGACCTGCGAAGCGACCCGTTCTCGAAGCCGCTCAGATAGAGCGACGCGGCTAACGTCAACTGATTTAAAGGGCTGCGCAGAACACTAACGGGGAGAATTGTGATAAGGCTAACTGCCAACGATGCTATTGCGAGCGATGCAAATGCAAGGAATGACCTCACATGGAAAAAGGTTGTAGGGGAACTGGAACACCTGCTAAGGATCGACAGATCAAGAGTGCAGGATGAAGACAGAAAGGCGAGACTTGGCTATGCGGTGAGGGCGGTTGGCTTGGGCGATGCAAGGATGCGCGTTGAAGCGAGGGCGAATGCCAAAGTCCTCAGAAAGATCGGGTCACTTAAAGGCAGGATGGCCAGCGATTCTGTGACTGAGGAAGAGAGGGAGATACTCGTCGCGTGCGTAGAGTATGTTGAGCAGCACCTCAGGGGAAGGGAATGGGAGGCACTGGCGACGAGCATGAAGTATCCGACTCCGGGGCTCAGGATTTCGCCGGATCTGATGAGAAGCCTCATACTAGAAGACACGCCGTATTGGGCGATAGACAACTACAAGAAGGAGACCGCGTCTTTCACTAAAGACGCGTCGGCTTACGTATTCAAGGCTAATGTGATCAGCTACTTCAAGGACGGGGTGCCGAAGAAGGGTCCGGAGCATGTTGTTCCATTCCTTGAGAGCGAAATTGACTGGAGCAGCGGAGCTGTCATAAGCAAATTCATGTTCTACATGCACAGGTACAACATAGACACCGAGATAGGCGATGTGAAGGTGCCTGTGGAGAATCTGGTCGTGAATCCCAATCCTGAATACGAGCCGTTCGGCATTAGGATGGTGAAAGGCGGGGATGGGAAGTGGACGGCCACGGAACTGCACAGCAGGACCCACTGGATATGTTGGTGGGGTACCCCGGAGAATTTTGAGAGGACGGAAGACGGCAAGATAAAGGTTACTGCTGTCGAGGACAGCGACGTGCTTGTGCTGGGCCACGGCACGCTCTTCGTTCCAAAGAACTCAGACCGGGCGTACGACGCAGTTGAGGCCTCCTGCCCTGACCTGAAAGAGCTTGAGCACATAGAGTACAGAGTGGTCCTGGGGGCTGAGTTCAGGGAAGCGCGCGAGTACTTTGAGCGCGGAACCGATTACTCGGTGCCTGTGCAATATTTCATGCTGAGCACGAATCCGAAAGGGGACCCGTTCCTGAAACCCATAAGGTAGTGGAGTATTTTTATACTTATAGAGCGAATTCCTACTGATTTTGTGGTAGACGCACTCACGGCAGCGGTTGCGGTAATTGTCGTTATCGCAGCGATAGTAGTCCTGATATACAACGGCCTCATCGGCAAGAGGAACAGGGTGCAGGACGCGTGGGCTCAGATAGACGTGCAGCTGAAGCGAAGGTACGACCTTATCCCCAACCTTGTGGAGACTGTCAAAGGCTACATGAAGTACGAGAAGAGCGTGCTTACTCAGATAACGCAGCTCAGGAGCTCGATAGTGTCTGGAAGCGTGCAGGACAAGGCGCAGGCGAACAACATGCTCAGCCAGGCGCTCAAGAGCCTCTTCGCAGTTGCCGAGAACTATCCGGACCTTAAGGCCTCTCAAACTTACCAGAACCTGCAGAGCGAACTTGAGAATACAGAGAACAAGATCTCGTTCGTGCGCACATCTTACAACGACTACGTGCTCGATTACAACAACGCGATACAGCAGTTTCCTGGAAACCTTTTCGCTGGACCAATGGGCTTCAAGCGCCAGGACTTCTTCCAAGCTCCGGAAGAGGAGAAGGCAGCGATAAAGGTCGACCTTACAAGCGACGACGCTCAGAACGCGCCGCAGGCGAAGGGCGGCAAGCCCCAGAAGAAGTAGCTGCAGGCGGTGATGTTTAATGGCCAGTTTCTTTGACGAAATAGCGCGCAACAACCTCAAGTCGTTCATACTGCTCGCTGTGTTCATGCTCTTCTTCTCAGCAATACTCTACCTGGTGGTGTTCGTTCTGGGAGGCGGCATCATAGCATTCGCGATAGGGGTGCTGCTGCTTATACTCTACGCGGCGTTCAGCTACTTCAGCGGAGACAGGCTCGTGCTAGCGATATCCAGGGCGAAGGAGGCGGACCAGAAGCAATACGCTGACCTCTACGCCTCGGTCGAGGGGCTTTCTTCTGCGATGCAGATAAAGATGCCGAAAGTGTACATAATCGACGACCCGAACCCGAACGCGTTCGCCACAGGCAGAAGGAGCAAGCCGTCTGTCGCCTTCACAAGCGGCCTTCTCTCTATGATGAACAAGAACGAGCTTGAGGGCGTGATCTCGCACGAGCTCTCGCACATAGGCGATAACGACATACTGGTGATGACGATTGCGATAGCCTTCGCCGGAGCGATAGGGCTCATAGCCGCGTACTTCAGAAACATGATCTTCTGGGGCTTCGGGTTCGGCGGAGGAAACAGGAACAACGGGGGAATCTTCCTGCTTGTTGCTTTCGCGGTGGGCCTCCTCGCCCCGCTCTTTGCAATACTGATACGCCTTGCGATATCGAGAAGGAGGGAGTACATGGCCGATGCGAACGGCGCCAGGGTCACGCGAAACCCTGCCGAGCTGGCCAGCGCTCTTAAGAAGATAGAGGCATACGAGAAGAACCCGCGCGCGACGCCTGTTATGCACGCGAACGAGATAACCGCATCTCTCTACTTCGCGAATCCTTTCAAGGCGAACAGCATCATGAACCTCTTCTCTACGCACCCGCCGATAGAGGAGAGGATAAAGAGACTGGAAGCGATGTACTAGAGCTAGCCTTTTCTGAAGAGCATCGCATGGTTTGTCTCTACATGGAATCGGTCAAAAGGCGCAAAGCCCGCTTCGTGCATCAGGTCCACAATCTCCTCTGGCAAATAGCGCTTGTAGAACGTCTGCACGCGTTGGTTTTCTCCAAGCCACACTCCATCGCCGCAGGTTTTCCCTTCTTCCATTCTTCTCGTGTAGCGATCATCGCCCTTCAGGGCAAACCACAGTGCGAATTTCCCGTCCTTAAGTTTTTGGTTGATAAGCTTCAGAGCTGCGGTGCGCTCCGAGGCGACAGGCATCGTCGCGATCACGTTTATGAGTAGCGCGAGGTCAAATTTCTGCTTGTCTTCCTTGAACTCCTCCGGGGTTAGCCTTCTGAAGCGACCGTCGTACTTTTCGCATATGTTGTAGTTGCTCTGCGCGATAGGGTTTGCGCTAAGCTCTGGGAACTCTACCGCACATACGCTCTTCCCCATTTTCAGTACAAATGGAGCGTTCTTGAGCTTTCCGGCTCCGAATTCAACTACGTCTTCTATCCCGAGCGCATCGTTACGGAGCACTTTGGTAAGAACTGTTTTCAGCCCTTCGCCAAGAACAGGAAATGAAGAGGCGGACTTCGTGACGTCGATTGTTATCTCTCTTGGGGTTTTTGCATCTGATGCCTGAAGCTTGTATAAAGGGCCTGTCATTTCTGCATCCCTATGAGAGCATCTTGTTGAGCTCGGGGTACTGCTCGAGGGCGTGCTCCTGCTCGAGCTGCTGGTAGACCATGTACATTATGCCTACGGTAAGCAGTATTCCCATTCCGGTGCCCACTGCGCCGGTCAGCGTAGCAAGCGACGCGAGAAGCGCGACGAACACGCTTCCGAGTACTGTTATTGTAGGTATGTACTTGTTCAGTATGCTCTCCACTATTCTCGGGTCGCGCCTGAATCCAGGGACCTGCCAGCCTACGTCCTGCAGCTGCTCCGCCACGTGGTGGGGGCTCTGGCCTGTCATCTCTATCCAGAACTTTCCGAATATCACGGCGAGCACTACGAGCACGAGGGTGTAGATTATTATGTGTACGAACTCGGGCACAGCCACGATGCCTCCCCACGGCAGGTAGAGCTGGCTCGTGCCAGTAGCTAGGTACGAGAAGTAGGCGCTGTAGCCTCCGATGCCGCCGTATGCCGTCGAGTACGGAAGCGGAAAGTTAGGCGAGATGAGGTAGACAAGCCCACCGACCAGGTTCAGCTGCGACGCCCCGGTGCTTGTCGGAGTGGCCTGATACAGGGCTATGAACTTCACGAGATTGGCAAACGTGCCAGTAATGCCTGCAAAGAACCGTAACCATACAGTAAGACTCAGCTCGAACGATGTCGCGAGTATGACAGGAAGGACGCTGACGTAGAGGAACGGTATAGGAAGACGCCCGCCCACGCCCCTTATCTGCGTGAAGACCAGGGGTATCTCAACTTTCATGTCATAAGCGTAGATGCTCACCAAAAACACTATTATCGCGAAGAAGAGAGGGCCGAAGGCGAGTATCGCGTTTGGTATTGCGGTCGCGCCGCCTGTCTGTATCGCCTTGACAGCTTCTGCGAGAAGTATGCTGCTGGTTCCGGCTATTATGGAGTAAGCGACGCCTCCTGCGATGAAGAGGTTTATTCCCGAGGTTATGCCCCACTTGGTCATCGTCTCGTCGAGGAAGATGATGAATATGGCGCTGATCGCCAGCTGGACCACCACCGCGCCGACGTACGACGGGCCCACGACAGGCACGTATCCTGTTGCCACGAATATGTACGACTCTATAACCGCTATTGCCATCGCGGCCATCTTCTGTATCGCCTGGAACCTGCCCTTCTGCTCAGGGTCGTTGAGGTCTATCTCGAAGAGCCCCGCACCTATCACTAGCTGCAGCACTATGCTCGCAAGCACTATCGGGCCTATGCCCACCGTGATGAGGCTTCCTATCCTCGAGGCGAAGATGACGCTTATGAGCTGTATGAGCGGCTGGTTTATCGTCGCGGTGCTAACGCCGAACGCAGGAGTGCTGAACATCAGGAAATAGACGCTCATTATGATTACTGTCCACTTGAGCTTCTCCTTGAACGTGAGCGGTGCCGCGGGTTTGTTGATGCCGGGCACGTATTTCAGTATCGAATCGAGAAAATTCAGGTTCATCTAAGCCACTTCCCTGCTGCCGCTCTCCTGTAGTCCCATCTTAACATTATAAACTCCTCTGCTGCTCAGGTTCCTGCTCACCTGCACATTCCTGCCATAAGCTCCTTTCGCAAGACCAGAGATGAATGCGGTTGTGAGATCCACGAAATGGCCGTAAGAGGCGCTGCGGCCGTACACAAGGCTTATCTCCAGGCCTCTCTTCTTGGTAGAGGAAACTTTTGCGCCATCTATGCCTAAGAAGTTTATTGCCTGCGTTATGGTGCGCTTCGGGTCCGGGGTGCTCTGGGCAGTCAGCAGCTTGCCGAGCAGATAGAGGAACTTCGAGGCCTCTGACACAACTGGCTCATTGAGCAAAGGTCTTACGGAAAGCATGTAGTAGCTGGTTTCGCCGTGCTGCTTCTGCGCATGCGATAGCGCGTGCCTGAACGCAAGCATTACCTTCGGAAGATCTAGATACCTATAGGAGTCGGTTCCGACTCCTCCGTGCGTCTTGGCCACGAACATACAGTGCGTTGCGCCGTTGTATACGCAGGACGTCTCCTCAACGGATATGTTGCGGCCCGCGTGCGCCGAGAGGTAGCCTGATATGACACCTGCCTCGAAGACATGCATGTCCATCCCGAGATTTTGCGAATGTGCGCGTGTCGCGTATGTGGTGAACGTGCTCATTGACTCGAAAGGGTGGTAGATCATCTTGCCGAAACCCGCGTTCTCAAGCACGTGTTCAAGCGCATCCATCCCGCCCTTGGACCTTTCGAAAGCCTCGACCCCGAGGTTGTATCCTGACTTGAAAGCTAGTGCGCGCAGCTCTGGTGCGGAATTATATATTATGTCCTGGAGCTCAAGGTGGCGGCTCTGCGGCTTTCGAGGCTGCTCTATGACCCGCTTGATAAGCATCTCCTCATGGCTGTTCGACACCTCTGCCGGGATTGCCACATTTGCATTCCTTCGAGGTTTCTTTCCTCTAGCTGTGGCCTTTCTTCCCCTTCCCAAGGTCTTGGTTCTATGTGCCTGCATGCCAAACAACACGCGCGCATTCTACCTGCGTCTGTGCGCGCCTCCGATACGAGTTATCCTTCCGAGCTGATGATATATAAAGATTAGATTTGCGGCGATAAACACGGCTACAAACCAGGTTTGGTAGACGCCAAGAAAGGAGATTGCGCTGCTCACCTGAAGCGTCCCGAAGCCCACCGCGTAGAGAAGCGAAGAGAAAATGGGTGCGTAGCAGCTGCAGCCGACCACGAGCCCACCAATCGAAGACGTGAAGACGCTGAGCACCCCTCCCTCCGCGCCCGCATACTTGGCCTTTATCGACTGGCTCACCGCGTAGATGCTCGTGGACATGAGCAAGGAGGCGCTGAATATCAGCGCGTAGATCAGGTATATCGGCACTGTGACGAAGAAGATGCCCTCGTTGCTGCTCACTATCAGGAAGGTGAAGAGCTCGTAGTAAGCCACGAGCGCGGCTATCGTGATAAGTATGTAGAGCGGGGATGTGAAAATCTGCTTCAGGACACTTGCCCTTCGGAGTTTTTTGACCCGTATTGGCATCTAGAGACCCAGCTTCGCTTCTATCTTGACTATGGACGGTATGGCGGTGCACACGCTAGGCGTGTTGTTGAGCGTCTTGCAGACCATGGCGATATATAGGTCTGCGGCCGCGTACTCTGAAAGCGCAAACTGATCTGTGGGGTTGGCGAGCTGGTTGAGCACGTCTGCGTGGGTCATGTGCTGCAGAGGGGCGGTTCCTTGCTTGGAAGTGTTGTTAGCGAATATGACTGCATCTGCGCCTCCAACTTCGTATGCCCCCCAAACCGTGAATGGCGTGCCTGAGAAGCCGTTGGTGCTGATTATGTAGTTCATGGCATCGATGTATGCGACGTTGTTGGTCTGGTTTATCCTTTGCTGCATGGTAGAGAGAGGGTTTAGGTTGAATCCTCCAGATATCGGGTTTGCGTCCTCTATCGCTATGAGATTGATGTAGTTGCTGCTGTAGAAGTCGCCCAGCACTGTTGAAGAGATGTTGTAGTGCGCCGGCGCCCAGTAGATTGTTGGCATGTCTCCGTCGCCTATCGAGCTGTAGCCCTTGAACAGGTAAGAGAAGCTGCCGAATCTTGAGAGCGCCATCGCCATCGGCCACCTGTTCTCGCCGCAGAAGATGCACGTTATCGAGCCAAGGTATATGACTGTAGGCTTGCCGTTTACTATAAACAGCGGGAGCGCTTTCGTGCTTGCACCAACTGTGTTGTTTATTGTGCCGTTGAGGAACATCTCGCCGGCCTTTTCGAAGTACGAGTTGGATGCATTGTTTATTATGTTGAGTTCGCTCGCGTTGAATGGCGCATTTATGCCAGTAAGCCTGTTGCCGAAGGACTGGTTCTGCGTGATCACCGGAGCATCACTCAAGCTTGTGGGTGGCTCGAGCAGGCCGCTGGTTATATTGTACCCTTTCACGACAAAAACGGTGGTCGTGCTGTTCCTGTACACGATTATCGTGTTGGTGCTCGGGTTCAGGATTGCGTATGACGAAACCGCTATCGCTACAAGCCCGACAACTATCGCTACGATCAGCAGCTTGTTCGTTGCCCCGTGGGTCCAGTCGTTCTTCTTCATGATAATTGCCAACCTTGTTTTATTCGTAAACATTTTTATCAAAACATATATAAAAAGGTATTGAGATGCCCCTGCATTTGGGGAGAGCTTGCAGCGGCACGAAATGCAGAAACTTGTTGAGGGACGGGTTTCTAGGGAAGCCTTTGCAGAGGATGTGGCTGATGCAAAGCGCGGACTTCAGAAATCTTTGCTGACGCAGAAGACCGAAATAAAGGGGATGCACGAAGACATAATGAAGGAGATGCTACTTGACGAAGGCGTGACCGCATACTACCAACCATACGTATTTCCAGTAGGGGAACGCGCGCTTCATGAACCGGACTTCATCGTGCCGCAGATGACCGTCGGAGGCAAGATGGTTGTGTTCAACCCGCACTATCTTGAGGAGGACTTAGATGGCAAGGTACAGAGCCACGATGTAGCGAAGATAGGGGGCTTCACCAGAGTATGGTGCATGGATGGCGGCGCTTTCTATCACATTTTCATAACCACGGCCCCAAAGGAAATGCTTTACGGCAAAATAATAGAGGGGCTTGACGGCGATGGGGGTGAGGTTTGGCGCGTAAGAAATGGCATAAAGGACCCTGATGAGAGATGGCAGAAGGAGAAGAAGCAGATGGTGGAGCTGTACTCACATCTTAAAGGCAAAATCAGGATGAACCCAATGGGTGACGAACTCCTTGCCCAACAGATTGCAATCGCGAAAAGACTAAGACATGAGCAAAAACTCAGGACGCAGACAATGGAGCACGCGTACAGGGACATGGCGGTTGCGGTCGTCCGTTCCTAACGCTTCCACGGCCTACAGAACTCATAAATAGCTAGTTTTTGTATCTAAATAGGGAGCATGACTCAGTACAGCCAGATGATGTCAGTTGAAAAGACGCAGGTGCACAGCCTAGGCGAATTTTCTGACGCTCATTGCCACCTGAACCTGTTCAACGACCCTTCCGAAACAGTAAAAAAAGCAAGGGAGAAAGGGGTGGGCACGATAATCACAGCTGGAGGGAGCGCGAAGGACAATTTTGAGTGCGTCAGAATTGCAGAGAAGGAGAATGTCTTTACTGTCATTGGCATCGGGCCCGATTTTGCCACATCGGATGCTGGATACGTAGTGGAGATCGAGGGCCTGATAAGGAACAGCATGAAGATTGTTGGCATAGGCGAGATAGGGATAGACACGAAAGTGTCAGACAAGAACGCCATTGCGCTGCAGAAGGAGCTTTTCTCGAAGCAGGCGCAGATTGCGAAGGCGCTTGACATGCCAATAGTCATACATTCGAGAGGGGCGCTTGAGGATGTGAAGAAGATCTTGGCAGAAACGCAGGTCAAGAAGGCGCTGTTCCATTTCTTTGAAGGCGACGAGGCGCAGGCCATGGAGCTCGCGGAAAAGGGCTATTTTATCTCGATACCGCCGGCCATGACAGGAAAGAGGAAAAGGATTATAAAGGAGGTCAGCCTAAGTAAGATTGTCGTGGAAACAGATTCACCCATTGT
Source organism: Microcaldota archaeon (assembly GCA_021818995.1). Lineage (GTDB taxonomy): Archaea > Micrarchaeota > Micrarchaeia > Micrarchaeales > CABMGC01 > JAJYVH01. The sequence goes on along the minus strand of JAKASP010000001.1, from coordinate 308,346 downwards.
TGGGGAAACACCCGCAGACGTGATAGGGGTTTGCGAAACGATCGCCAAAATCAAGGGCGTTTCGCTTGAAGAAGTCGCGGCAAAAACAACAGAAAACATAAGAAGGCTGTTTTACATATGACTATCCTGGGCTCGTAGCTCAGCTTGGATAGAGCAACAGCCTTCTATGCTGAACGCAAAGCAAGCTGAAGGTCGCGGGTTCAAATCCCGCCGGGCCCGTTGGTGATTAGATGAAGGACGACAAGAAGCACGATGAGACGATAACGCAGGTGAAGCAGCAGATAGATATTCTGCTGAACGACAACAGCGTGCCGAGGAACGTGAAGGCGGCCCTCGAGGAGGCGAAGAAGGCGTTGTCGCAGGGCGAAGGAAACTACTCGGTGAAGTCCTCTACAGCCACATACAAGATAGACGAGGTAAGCAACGACATCAACCTGCCGCCTTATGCCAGGACCGTGATCTGGAACATACTGAGCATGCTGGAATCTGTAAAAGACTAGTTCCTTGAACTAATTTTCATTTTCGTATATGCGTTAGCACCGCTTTCCGCATAAAGCTTTAAATAAGATTTATGCAAATGAGAGTAGGGCTAACTGTTTTTGGGGTTTCTTGCGTGGGAAAAGGCACTCTGCTCGAATTCGTATCGCGGCTCAGCGGCAAGGCGATCATTAGCTCAGACATAACAGACACGGATCTGGAGAACGTAGACCTCGAGTCTCTTGTGGCGAACGTTACCGAACGTTACCAGAACTTGGACGGAAAGGTTCTCGGGAAGAAGGAGCTCGCAGAGATACTGGCAGGCATGACAGTCAAGAAGGAACCGGTGCAGATAGAGGTCATAAGGTCCGAAGGCTTCAGGCCAGCCGCGAAGGACATAGAGCCTGAGTTCAGGGCGAGGGACGTAAAAGTAGAGCGCACGTCTTCAAGCGTAAGCGATTTCGTGGATTACTTCCAGGACAGGTTCGCGAGGCAGAGGGAGATACTCAGATCTTACGGCAACGGATTCACAGGAGTGGTAGGAAGCATAGAGAACATAAAGCAATACATGGACGGCAGGGAGATCGCTGCGGTAGGCATGGTCTATGACAAGATAGTCACTGCCAAGGGAAACGTGATGATAACCTTGGAGGACGAGAGCGGCACCACGAAGGTTCTCTTCATGAAGCCCTCCAGGAAGGTGAAGGATGAGCAGAACGAGCTCTTAGATTCGGCATCGAAACTGATGAAGGACGATGTGATAGCCGTAAAGGGCAAAATGTGGAACTCTTTCATCATCGCGAGCCGCCTGCTATGGCCAGACATACCGCTGCACCAGCAGGCAAAGGTCGAGGAAGATGTTGCCATAGCACTGGTTTCGGATGTGCACGTTGGCCACAAGCTCTTCATGGAGAAGCAGTTCGGCAAGTTCCTTGAGTGGATAAACGGTGGGGTGGACAACAGGAAGGACCTTGCCGCCAAGATAAAGTACATGGTCGTCGCCGGGGATCTCGTCGACGGCATAGGCATATACCCGGAGCAGGACAAGGAGCTTGCGATCGATGACATATACAAGCAATATTCGGTATTCTTCGACTTCATGGAGAGCATACCTGACTACATCGAGGTATTCATCATACCGGGCAATCATGATGCGGTTCAGCGGGCTGAGCCGCAGCCGAAGGTAGGAAACGGTTTCCTCAAGGACTTCAAGCGCGACAATGTACACATGATGACCAACCCTTGCTACCTCAACCTGCACGGAGTGAAGATACTTGCATACCATGGAACTTCCCTCGATTCGGTCATAAGGAGCGTGCCAGGCTGCACATATGGCACGCCGACAGATGCGATGAAGGAGATACTCAAGAGGCGCCACCTCTCACCGATATATGGCGGCAATATCGTGGTGCCTAGCAAGAACGACGCACTGGTGATAAACGAGGTGCCGGACATACTGCACATGGGCCACATACACAAGAACGGGTACGATGCGTACCATGGAACCCTCCTGATCAACAGCGGCACATGGCAGGGCAGGACAGGCTACCAGATCAAACAGGGCCACGTGCCCTCGCCGTGCCTGCTGCCTGTGTACGAGGCGCAGAGCGGCAAGATAGACGTCATGGACTTCAACGGGCTTTAGTGGTTTAATGAAGGTCGAGGAATACTTTGAAACGCTGGAAAAGGAGTTCGAGATAGCGTACGGGGTGGCGAGCAAGGCCAAGGAAGTGGGCTTCGACCCTAAACCGCACGTTGAGATAAAGGTAGCGCCAGATATAGCAGGAAGGGTCGAAGGGCTGATCGGCGTTCAGGGGATCGGCGCTCTCATATCCAGGAACCAGAGCGGAAGGACAAGGAGCGAGCTGATATTTGCCATAATAAAGGAGATATGCACGAGCGATGAGTTTGCAGGATATGAGGTGATAAAGAGGATAGAGCTTGCTGTCAGGGTGGCGCTCGCGCTCATGACAGATGGCGTCCTTGTGGCCCCTACCGAAGGCGTGCAGTACGTGTCCCGCTACAGGAATCCTGATAACTCCGACTACATAGCGGTGTTCTATGCGGGCCCGATAAGAAGCGCAGGCGGCACTTCGGTCGCGATGTCGATTGCTTTCGCAGACTACGCAAGGAAATTCTTCAACATAGGAGACTACAAGGCCACTAAGGACGAGGTCGAGAGATACGTGGAAGAGGTGGAGATATACCACGAGCGCGTGGTTCCGCTTCAGTACAAGCCGAGCCCGGACCAGATACGCACCATAGTGGGCAACTGCCCGGTTTGCGTGGAGGGTGTCCCTACAGAGGACATGGAGATAAGCGTGCACTCGAACATGTCGAGGAAGGGCTTTGGGGGCAAGGATGTCGCGATAACGAACAGGATACGCGGTGGCGTGCCGCTTGTAGTGAGCAGCATAGCGCAGAAGGCGAAGAGCGTTTCAAGGGAGGTGAAGAAAGCGGGGCTGGACTGGAGCTGGCTCGACAGCATAATCACCATAGACAAGATGAAGAAGAGCGAGGAAGGGGCGAAGACAGAGACAGCGGTATTCCTGGAGAAGCTCGTTGCGGGCAGACCTGTACTTGCATACCCGAAGCACTTCGGGGGCTTCAGGCTCAGGTATGGAAGGAGCAGGATGACAGGAATAGCAGCAAAGGGCTTCAGCCCTGCAACAATGATAGTTCTTGACGATTTCATAAGCATAGGGACCCAGCTCATGATAGAGCTGCCGGGCAAGGGATGCGTCGCGGCGCCGGTTGACTCCATAGAGGGCCCGTTTGTAAAGCTCAGGTCTGGGGAGACACTGCGTATAAACGATGCTTCGACTGCCGCGCAGGTCAGGAAAGATATTGTGAAGATAATCTCGCTCGGAGACATACTCGTTACCTACGGCGACTTCAAAAAGACTAACACGCCGCTCCAGCCGAGCAGCTACGTGGAGGAGCTATGGGGCGCGGAACTTAAGGCTGCTGGCGGAACAGAAGCGGCAGCGAAGGTTGAAACCTTTGAAGACGCTTTCGAAGCCTCTCTTAAGTACGGTGTGCCGCTGCATCCGAAGTTCCTCTTCGAGTTCCAGGCGATAAGCGAGGAGCAGCTCAAGTTCCTCGTGCAGACAATCGCGAAGAGTGTAGGAGAGAGGAAATATTTGCACGAAGTTGACGGTCTTCGGTTGAACGATGCTGCAGGAAACGAGGAACTGAACAAGACGCTTGAGAAGTTGATGGTGCCCGCAATCCCTGAAAAGGAAAGCATCAAGATAGCAAAGGATTATGCTCAGAGCCTGCTCGTGTCTCTTGGCCTTGTGCAGGACAGAGACGGCCGCATAAACGCCGATGTCGCAGACAGGTACGAGAAGAAACAGGAAGGCGCGCTAGCTCTGGTGAACTCGCTTTCGCTTGTGAAGCTGATGAAGAGGTCTACCTTCATAGGTGCCAGGATTGGAAGACCCGAGAAGGCGGGAGAGAGGCTCATGGTGCCTGCGCCTAACGTACTGTTCCCTGTCGGGTATGTAGGAGGAAAGGAGAGAAACATAGCGAATGCTTTTGCCTCAGAGTCGAAGAGATTCGGAGGTCAAGGGGCGCGCGTTGACCTTGCCAGATATGTTTGCAAGTCGTGCGGAAGCAGACTAGACTCGTCATACTGCTACAACTGCAACAAGCGTGCTGGCATAGAGTATGTGTGCCCGAAGTGCGGAACTAGACAGGAGGGTGAGAAGTGCGTGAGGTGCGGCAGCGATACGCAAGCGTATGAACAGCGAAGCGTTGACATCTCAAAGATGGTCTCTGGATCCATGACAAGACTCGGCTCGCCGAAGATGCCGAAGACGATAAAGGGGGTCAAGGGGCTGATGAACAAGAACAAGATCGCTGAGCCTATAGAGAAGGGGATACTGCGCGCGATGTTCAACGTCTTCATCTTCAAGGACGGCACAGCAAGGTTTGACGCAACGGACATGCCGATAACCCACTTTTATCCCAGAGAGATAGGCGTAAGCGTCGAGAAACTCATTGGTATGGGGTATGACAGGGACTACAGGGGGAACGAGCTGAAGAGCGACGACCAGCTTCTGGAGCTCAAGCACCAGGATGTCATCATAAACAAGAAGGGCGCAGATTACCTGCTCAGCATATCCAAGTTCGTCGACGAGATGCTGCGCCGCCTTTACGGCATGGACGCGTTCTACAACGCGAACAGTCCGCAGGACTTGGTGGGTCAGCTGGTGCTCACGCTGTCGCCGCACACCTCATGCTCGATACTCAACAGGCTCATCGGGTTTACCGAAGCGAATGTTGGTTTTGCGCATCCGTACACGATATCTGCAAGGAGGAGGAACGCAGACGGCGACGAGGATACGGTCATGCTCTTACTCGACGCTCTTGTTAACTTCTCGCGCGACTACCTTCCAGTAAGCATCGGTGGAACCATGGATGAGCCGCTGCTGCTGATGACGAGGGTTATGCCGGAAGAAGTGGATGATGAGGTGCACGCCATGGAGGTTACAGAGGAATATGGTCTAGAGTTCTACAGCAAGGCGTTTTCTGGCGTATCGCCCTCTGAGGCAAAGGTAGAGCTGGTGGAGAACAGGCTCCGCACACCGCGAGCCTTTGAAGGGCTCGGCTTCACACACGAAGCGTCAGTTGACGTGATAAAGAACTCTCCTAAGAAGAGCATATACACTGTGCTCAAGACCATGGACGAGAAGATAGATGCAGAATTCAGGATAATGGACATGCTCGAATCGATAGACAAGCGCGACGCAGCGAGGAGGCTGATAAACGGCCACTTCATACGCGACCTGATAGGCAACCTGCACTCGTTCTCTAGGCAACAGTTCAGATGCGCGAGCTGCAACGCGAAGTACAGGCGGGTGCCGCTGAGCGGGAAGTGCACAAGGCCGAACTGCGGAGGAAAACTCCTGCTCACTATATCCAAAGGGAGCATCGAGAAGTACCTCAAGACTTCGATAAACCTCGCAGACAGGTATAACCTCGACACCTACACGAAGCAGAGGCTGCAGCTGATAAAGGAGGAGATAGACAACCTGTTCGGCAGCCTCGAGCTCAATGTCGAGGAGAACAGGGGCCAGTTCAACCTGGTCAATTTCATGTGAGATACTTCTCCGTTATGTAAGCCTTTGCGTCCTTGAGCAGCTGCCTCTGGTTCTCGAACTTTGCCTTTTCCACGGCTTCATCAATCGGCATGAAGTAGTACCTCTTGTGCTCTGGCGACAGCACAATCTGTTTTCTGTCGCGGCTTTGCATGAACGCCAGGAAGAAGACCACTCTTTTGTTGATCTTTATGCTGCGTCCGTGTCTTGCATCCCTGTCCACCAACGAATATGCGTTCTCCTCCTCAAAGTTGGTGTCTATGTGCAGCTGCAATCCGATCTCCTCGCGTATCTCGCGCTGCGCAGCTTCAAGGATAGTCTCGCCCCTTTCGACGTGACCTTTCGGCATGTCGAACCAGCTTTCGCCCCTTTCGTTGTTCTGGACAAGTGCCAGCACAAGTATCTCCTTGTTCTCTATGCAGAAAACCACTGCTCCCGCAGAGACTTCGTTCACCGTCCTTGCTTTCTGCTTACCTTGAGTTTTTCTTGATCGCTTCTTCAATTATGTCAAGCCCCTTTTTGACGCTGTCATCTGACACGGTCAGCGGCGGTATGATCCTAATCGCGGACCTGCCGGCAGGCAGGACAACCAACCCCTTGTCAAAACAGCTCATTATGACTTTATCGCGCTCTTTCGGCGCGTATTCCTTTGTGTCCTTGGATTTGACGAACTCGACGCCGATCATCAACCCTATACCGCGAACATCGCCTACGTATTCGTAGGTCTCCTTTAGTTCGTTCATCCTCTTCATTATTGTTTTGCCCTTTCTCAAGATGCCGCGCTGCAGGCTACGCATGTTGCGCTTTATGTAATCGAGGGATGCTGCTGCAGCTGCCGAAGCCACCAGGTTCCCTCCAAAGGTGCCAGCGTGCGATCCGGCAGGCGTATCGCCGAGCGATTTTCTGGCTACTGTAGCAGCGAGAGGAAATCCGGCCCCGAATGATTTTGCGAAAGTGTACACATCTGCCACAGCGCCGAAGTTGCTGAGCGCAAGGAACTTGCCGGTTCGCATGTAGCCTGCCTGTATCTCGTCGTCCACAAGCAGCATTCCGTGCATGTCTGCGAGCTTCCTCAGCTCTTTGAAGAATCCCCTTGGCGGGACTATGTAGCCGCCTTCTCCCTGCACAGGCTCGAAGAATATCGCTGCGACTTCTTCGGGCGGAACCTCTCTGGCAAGTATGTTTTTCTCTATGAAATCGATGCTCGCCTGCGAGCACTCCTCCGCATCGCCGTCGAACCTGTAGGGATCGGGATACGGCGCATGGGAAACGTTCACGAACGGGCCAAAGTGCGCGCGGTGGGCTGTCTTCGACGCTGTCAGGCTAAGAGATCCCATCGATCTCCCGTGGAATGCTCCGTAGAACGCGATAATGTGCCGCCTCTTTGTGAATAGCTTCGCCAGCTTTATGGCGTCCTCGTTAGCCTCTGTTCCTGAGTTTGAGAAGAACACCCTGCCAAATCCCGGTGGGAGCATTCCGACCAGCTTCTCTGCTAGTCTGACCGGGGGCTCCTCGTAGTAGTCCATGAACATGCCGTGCATCAGCCTGTCGATCTGCTTCTTAGCGGCACTGCGTATCTGCGCATTTCCGTTAATCCCGAGGTTGTAGCAGCTCACAAAACTGGAGAAATCGATGAACTTGTTGCCCTCTATGTCGTACAGGAAATCGCCGCTGCCGTGGTCAGCAACGAGCAGGAAATCCTCCCTTGTTGTGGTGAATATGACTTTGCTGTCTCTCTTGATTACGTTCCTTGCCTTCGCCCCTATTTTTACCTCCATTCACTCACATATCATGCACAAAATGATTTCTTATTCGTTTGGATTCGTTAACTGCCGCACTGGTTAAACGATAGACGTATGCACTAAAATTCTATTTATATGTGGAAAACGTACTCTTTTATGGGGATAAAATGGCTATATCGAGGCTCTCGCAGCATACTGCGAAGTATATGGATGATACGCTGAAACTGGTCAGCCGTGGGTACCATGAGATAGTGGATGTCGATAGCGGAGCCAACAAATGGTTCGTGGAGGCCTACGACTGCGAGTCCATTGCGGGGTTTGCTGAGGCAGGAGGCAAAGCGTTGAAATGGGCTGGCAAAGCTACAGGCGACCATTTTGGGGGCGCCTTGCTCGAGATGGTTGGTGAAGCGCTCATGGATTCGGCGGCGTCGCTAAGGGACGGTGCTGAGCTTGTGGAAGAGAAGATAGTCATTGACAGTGTCGAGGCATACCAGAAGTACCTGGAGAAAGAAGCTCACAACCGAAGGAGGCTTTTAGCTGCGAGCGAAAGGGGTTTTGACCCTTGGATAAAGGAGCTGATCAGACAAGGAAAGATGATTCCTGTCAAAAATTAGCTATTTCTGCGCACCAGACTTAGGCGTTTCTATTTCCAGCGCCTTGGCAAGCTGCTCCTTGTTCGCCGCGTCAATCTTCTCAGAGAGGAACTCAAGGTGCTTCACATTGCATCTCCTGTCCTTCAGCCTCACCGATGTCACCACCTGGACGAAGTTGGCGTCCACAATCTTTGTTATGACCGCCCTCTTTCCGGCATCCCTCCCGAACTTCTTCACACACACTCTTCCTATTTCCACTAGTGCCATAAAACCATCTATGCTTTTGCCTGCATCTTCGCCTCCCTGATTATCTCGTCGGCCGCCTGGTCGGCGCTTATCGTGTTGACGTTGATTATAATGCTGAACGGCTTAAGGTCCTTGCCGAGCTCTATGCCGTACACCTTCTTGTACAGCTCGTAGTTCTCAACATCCCTTATCTTGATGACCTCGTGCGCCCTCGAATCCTGCATGCCGTCCCTGAGCGCCATCCTCTTTGCCCTGGTCTCCTGCGTAGCTTCCAGCCAGCATTTTATGCCCTTCTTCGAGAGCCACGGCATCGTGTAGCTCGTGACTGCTATGTCCCCCTTTTCTATCTTAGCTACCATCCTCCTGTCAGCCTCCTTGTCGAAATCCGAATTCTTCTCTCTTTCCCTCAGAAACTTTATGCCATCTGGCGTGTCCCACCAGCCCTCGCCGGTGACCTTGTAGCCGCGCTCCCTTGCCATCTCCTTGAGCACGTCTCCGCCGCCTATGCTCTGTATCCCGAGCTTGCGGGCGACGGCCATCGCAGTGGTGGTCTTCCCCACTGCCGGCATACCGGAAATTATGAGGGCCTCCATTTAACCACTGGTCAGTGGGCGATCATCTGGAGCACGTAGGTCTTCTGCCTCGTGCCTATGTCGTTCACGCGCATCTCCCCGTTCTCTATCCTGCTGGCAAGCTTCACCACCTCTGATGTGCAAGTCGCGCACAGGACCCCTCCGAATATCCTTGAGTTGCTCTTCCTGCTCTTCCCCTTTGCGTTCTTCCCTATGTTTATGCCGTTAAGCTCTGATCCGCAGATGGCGCAGTGCGGCATGCTCGCCTTCTTCCTCTCGTAGTGCAGCAGATGCCTTCCGCTACGCGCTACCCTGTCTAGCCTCCTGTAGCTTCTGGACCTATGCATTGGTTTGGGCATGCTGATGACCAAAAATATAGGATAAACATGCTCGTCAAAGGCATAAATAACTTACTGCTCGGCGCTCTCTGCCTGCTTCTTCTCCTTCGCTAACCTCATCCGGTCGCGTAGCATGAGCACGCCTGTGAGCAGAAGTCCCAGGACGAAGGCGACGAGTATGAAGTACGACTTGTAGTTCATTGTCATTGATATTATTGGCACGGTCACGTTCGGGTTTGTGACGAACACGGCTGGGAAGACAAGGTAATACATCACAAAGAAGATAGGAAGCACGACGAACATTGGCTTGAGCTGCGACTTCATGCTCTGCCCGAGCAGCGTGGTTATCTCCTTCTGCTTCGCCATAAGCACCTCCTGGCTCACCCTCTGCTTGGCCATGTCGTTCAGCTCCTTGCTCTTGGCCTTGATCACCTCCTGCACTTCCTGCATGCGCTTCATGTCTATGAGCTTGCGCTGGGTGAAGACTGAGAAGAGCACATAGACAACTGCTATTACCGTTATCTCTATTCCTACTACCATCGTTTCACTTCGCGCCCCTGATTATCTCTTCGACGCGTTTCCGCGCCGCGGCGATCCCCTTGTCGTTGTTTCTTATCATGTATATCGGCACTTGAAGGTATAAAGAGTATAGGGTGGTGAACATCAGGTTTATGCCTCTGTAAGTGTCGAGCTCCTCCCTGCTGTCGCGCTCACGTTTCCTGCTCTTGTCCTTCTTCCTCCTATTGAGTATCTGCTCGGAGTCTGCATCCACGTAGATTATAGCCTTAACCTTTCCCCTCAACGCGTCGAAATCGCGGATCGAGAGGCCGGCTATGTAGCCGTCACCTGCCTTCAAGCTCGCGTGCGTGTCCAGCGCTATCGTGCCAGGAGAGCCTGCGAGCTTCTTGAGTATTGCATTCCTTATGCCCACCATCTCGTCGTAAGTGGTGAGCTCCTTGTTCTTCACAGCATCCCTGTCCTTTACCCCGAACCTCCTCGAGTATGCGTTGTGCATCTCGGTGCCTATGCTAACTGCCTTGGCTGACCTTATTCCCTTCAGCAAAGTTGTCTTTCCAGCACCCTCGGTGCCGAAGACCAGGAAAAGCTTAGCCATCTGAGCACTCAGTATAAGTTGGCGGGAAAGGTATAAAAGAGGAAGACGAGCCGGGCTCAGTCTACCTCTCCCATTCCGCCACCGGGCATGCCGCCAGGCATTCCCCCTCCGCCTGCAGGCCTGCTGCCCTTGCTGCTTATCATGTCGTCTATCCTGAGGATCTGCACACTCGCCTCCATGGCGCTCGATATAGCCTGGAGCTTTATCTTCACAGGTTCTATGACTCCAATCTTGTCCATGTCGCCGATAACTCCCCTGTGGACGTCGACGCCGTAGCTCCTGCCCTCCTTGCCCTTCTGCTTGCTCCTCAACTGCACTATTGTGTCTATCGCATCCATGCCCGAGCTATCCGCAAGCGTCTTTGGAATCGCCTCCAGTGCGTCTGCGAACGACTGTATAGCGAGCTGCTCCCTGCCGCCCACGTTGTTCGCGTAGTCGCGCAGGCCCTTTGCAACAAACTCCTCTGTGCTGCCGCCACCGTACACGTACTTGCCGACCTCGAGTGCGCTCGTAAGCGCACCTATCTCGTCAGTTAGCGCGCGCTCGGTCTCATCGACAACCTGCTTGGTGCCTCCACGCAGGAATATCGTGACGCTCTTTGGATCCTTGCACTTCTCCACGAAGACCATCTGCTCGCCCGACACCTTCCTCTCCTCAACCAGGCCTGCGAATCCGAGGTCGCTCGGGGTCAGGTCGTCAAGGCTCGTTATCACCTTTGCGCCAGTTGCCTTAGCCAGCTTCTCCATGTCGCTCTTCTTCACGCGCCTAACGGCCATCATGCCTGCCTTCGAGAGGTAGTGCTGCGCCACGTCGTCTATGCCCTTCTGCACGAAGATCACGTTAGCGCCGCTCTTCGCAGCCTTGTCCGCCATGTTCTTCAGCATCTTCTCCTCCTGCTGCAGGAACGACTGCATCTGATCCGGAGATGTTATCTCTATCCTCGCATCTGTCTCGGTCTTCTCTATCTCGAGAGCCAGGTCAAGCAGCGCTATCTTAGCGTTCTTTATCGACTTTGGCATGCCAGACTGGGCAATTTCCTTGTCGACAAGCACGCCGTTTATGTACTGCGTCTCCTCGACGCTGCCGCCTTCCTTCTTCTCGAGCTTTATGAAGTCCTTGTCTATCGTTACCTTGTCGCCCTTCTTCTCCGCCACCTGCTTTATCGCCTGTATCGCAAGCTTCGAGAGGTATTTCCTTGTGGAGTCGTTGCCTATGTTCTTCGAGCCCACGGAGACCATCGCTATCTTCTCGAGTTTGTCGTCGTCGTTGAGCGTCACGCTGCTAGAGCACTCGTCAAGAAGGCCCTTCGACTTCTCGGCCGCCATCTCGTAACCCTTGATTATCGTGTTCGGGTTTATGCCCTTCTCTATCAGGTCGCCGGCGTTCTTCAGGAGTTCGCCCGCGATTATCACTGCGGTTGTGGTCCCGTCGCCCACCTCCTTGTCCTGGCTCTTCGCAATCTCGACCATGAGCTTCGCAACGGGGTGCTCCACGTTCATTTCCTCGAGTATCGAGGCGCCGTCGTTTGTTATGACTATGTCGCCGAGCTCGCTCACAAGCATCTTGTCCATTCCCTTGGGTCCGAGCGTGCTCCTCACTATGCTGGCCACGGCGTATCCGACCGCTATGTTGGTCCTCTGCGCCTCCCTGCCAAGTATCCTGCTCGCTCCCTCCGGTAGTATCATGTACTGTTGTCCTAGCTGGTTTTCTGCCATAGTTTCACTCAATTAGCGTAAATTGCCACAAAAAACGTGTCAAAACTGCATTGTATTTTTTATGGGTATACAATCATACTTTATGCACGAACAGGTTTTTATACCTTTCCTGCCGTCGTTCTAGGAAAGCTTTTCTCCGCACTTTTCACAGAACCTGGAGCCCGCGGGGTTCCTGGCTCCGCATTTCGGGCAGAAGATGCCGCCCGGCCCTCCCGAAGCGCCTCCCTCGGGTTCCGCAGAGACATTGTCCTCGAGCTTCTTGTTCACGAAGTCTGCGAGTTCCTGGGCGTCCTTGTTGTTGAGCCCGTCGATCTCACCCTCCTGCTTCCCGTTCTTGAGAAGGCCCTTGTCTGTGGAATAGCCCTGGACCCTTATGAATACAGATGAGGATATTATGCCGTGCTCCAGCCTGACGCTGGTTATCTGGTTGTAGGGGATTGCCTCATAGTCCTGCCTTATTCCCAGCGTAGCCCTGTTGAGTATTATTATGCGCTTGTCCGTAGCTAGAACAGATGTCGGGGTGGTCATCGCCCCTCCAGGCCCGACCCTCCTCTGCCTCACTGTCACAACTACGTTCTCGTCGGACCAGAGTATGCTCTTCGCGGCCTTGACGTCGTCCTGGTTTACCCCCATGCTAAAGCTATGGTGTCAAAGAATTTTAAGTCTTGCGAAGGCTAGCCGGGCATCGTGAAGTTGTTCACGACCCACGCCGGTTTTGGCGCCACAGCTGGCAGTGGACCGGTGTAGTTGTCAAGCTCGTATATCATGACCGGCCAGGTGCCGTTGACGTAGTTCACGCCCGTGAAGTTCGTGGGATACGCTAGATGGAAGCCAGGAAGGTTGCCGAGGTAGAAGCCGCGGTAGTAGTTGGAGTTGTAGAACTGCGACGGCGCGTTTGTTATCGTGTCGTTGGGGCCGTTCGGCAGGTACAGTGGTATGAATGTGAGGAACTGCTGCCCTCCGAGGTTGTTTACGCCTGCGAAGAACTGTGCGGTTGGCACAAGCAGTATGTTGGTCTCGTTTCCGTTCGTGTCGAGCAGCCGCACTGGGCCGTTGGTGAAGTTCGTGGGCGCGCAGTAGGTTGTGTTCGAGAGCTGGTTGTCAGCAAGCAGGAGCGTCTTTAGCGCGGCCACGTTCTTTCCTGAGAACTGGCAGTAGCTGTTTATGCTGCTCGTAGATGCTGGCAGAAGCACATATGCGGGTGCGTGGCTGAGTTCACACTGCGAGCTGCCCAGAAGGTAAGGCTGCCCTGTGCCGTTTGCAGCCTGTATGGCGAAGGCGCGGCTTGTCTGGTTGGTGTCGACGCAGGCGAGGAAGTTGAGAGCCTGCCACTTCGCTGTTATCTGGTCGTCGAAGAGCACGTACTTTGCATAGACGACGCTGTTGGAGAAGTTGGCCAGGCTTGCGGGTCCGTAGCCCTCCTTTGATCCGAGGACATACTGTGCTGCTGTCTGGTAGTCAAGCTTTGCTATTGAGTTGTCGCCTCGCAGCACAGCGTTGCTGTTGCCGAACCAGTTTATCCAGTCGCCGTAGTCCCACCACGAGAGGACGCGCGGAGCGTTTGGCCCCACGTTCTGCTTCATCCATGCCAGCGCGTTTATCCATGCAGTGGGAACCGTGTTGCAGAAGAGGTCAAAACCTATGGAGTTGCCCTGAGAGCTGATTGTCGAGCACGGGACTCCAACCGCAGAGAAGACGCTTATGAATACTGTGAACTCCAGGAGCACGACGAAGACCCCGAAGCCGAGGACGATGAGCCTGCTGAGGTCCTTCTCCTTCCCTTTTGTCATGAGCAGGAGCTCGCCGATTATGATGCTGAAAGCGAGTATGTAGCCGACGCCGAAGTGCGGCAGGTACTTTATCTCAATCATGCCGGCTATGGCGAGCGGCCATACGGCTGCCCAGGCAAGTATGCCACCCTTAGAATCCCTGTTGAGCACCGCTATGCCTGAGAGAATCGTGAAGACTATCAACACGAACCAGACTATTGCGTTCACTCCGAAGACGCTGGCGCCTATGGGCCCGAAACCTGCGGACCCGAAGTCGAAGTTGAAACCTGTAGGTGCGTACTCCTGCACTGTCATGAAGAGCGCTATCGAAGGCGTGGTGTAGTGCGTGCTCAGCGCGAGATACCTGTCTACGGAAGTGCCTAGGGGCGTGAAGGCTATGAGCAGTATGGCCGCAAGCGCCACTGCCACGAGCCAGACAAGATAGAAATTGAGGTCTATCGTCTTGATGTAGCCACGCGCCTTAGCCAGCACCGGTATGCGCTCGTACAGGAAGACAAGAATAAGCGCGAGAAGCGGGAAGGAGACTATGATTGGTATGCCGAGAACTCCAGGTATCTTGTTCGTGAGAACTGTGTTGTAGGGATCGAAGAGTATGTAGAAGAATGCTATTATGCCTATGATTATCCCGTTCATCACGTAGAAGTCGCGCATCTCCCTCTTCCTCAGCACGTCGACGACCCCCTGTATCGCTATGTAGATGGCGAAGACGCCCGCTATGACCGTGTAGTAGTGCGCGCCGAGGAACGATGCTGCGAACGCTATTCCTGCGAGTATCGCGAAGCGCTTCTCCTTAGGATTCTGCACTGCTAGCAGGTAAGCTGCATAGAAGAAGAACATAGCGAAGATGCCCCAAGGTTCCACGAGCTGCTCGCCGGCTATGAACGTAGTGATGATCGCGGGCATTGCGGTAGCTAGCGCGGCTCCTATTATCGCAGGATATTCGCCGTACATGTGGTAAAGGAACATGAAGACTATGAAGACGAGCAATGCGGCGGTGATAGGAGGATAGAGGCTGCTAACGTTGCTCAGCAGCGTCGTGTCTATCTGGCTGGATGACGGATTGCTGATCTGGTACCAGTACGCCTCAAGGTATGGCACTATCGGCTCTATCCTGTGCGGCGTGCCATTTATCGCTGTGGGCCAAGCGGAGGTGTCGTAGAGCCACTGGTATCCGTGAGTTAGCAGGAATTCCGTGCTTTGCATGTCGAAATAGGGGTCGAACTCGAAGAAGTGCGGCGCTATCCCTATGCTGAACATCCTTGTGGCGAAGGTGAATATCATGAGAAAGAGCAGCACGCCCCATATCACATTGGATCTCATCTTCTTTCGGTCGCCACCTTGGAGCAGCGTCTTCTCCTCGCGCTCGTGCTCTTCTATCAGCCGCTTCTCCTCGGAAGCGTGCATCGACTCGAGCCTTGATCGTTCGTCTGCAGGGAGTCCCTGGGCCTTTCGCATCTCGTCTGCGTGCTTGCTCGCAAGGTTCTCTTCCTCCTTCTTGTGGTCGCTTACAATGCTTGCCTCTATTCCCAACTCAGCGATCTTTACCCTAAGCTGGGCGAGCCTCTGCTTATAGAGCGTGTTTGCCTCGGCGGCTATCTTGCTGGTCGGCTTCGAGGCGAAGGCGCCGATGTCTATCACGCCCTGCTGCACGCAGAGCGCTATGCCAATTATAGTTAGTATGATCACGTTCGCGGCGTAAAGGCTTGCCGAGAACGAGAAGACGTGGACGTAGTTCATCATGTAAGATTCGAGCCATGTCAGCGTCGGAGGGAAGATAAGGCCGAACATGAAGCCGATGACTCCTATCTCTATCATGTTCAGCTTCGTTTTTTTCAGCAGCGCTAGTGCAAGGAAGAAGCCTGGAAGGATTATCGATATTAGCGCGATTAACGCAGACAGGAGCACGCTCATGCAAAAAAACTCGAGTTGAGATATATACTATAATAAGGTATATAAACCAAAAATAATCGTTGCTGAAATGCATGATAATGTGTCGGTAATCGGGGCCGGAACTTCGGGGCTTATCGCTGCGAGGGACCTTGCTGCCGCGGGGATTGCGACGCGGGTCTATGACCAGAAGTCAAGGCTTGGATACCCGCCAAAGGCGAGCGGCATAATCTCGATCAATGGGCTTGAAAGCCTTGGAATAGGCTACCGGAAGGCTGTGACGAATGAGCTTTTCGGAGCGAACATACATGCCGGCGGAGCCGTAATGAAGGTGATGTCAAGGAAACCGCAGGCGCATGTTCTTGACCGCGAGAAATTGAACCTTGTCTGCTATGAAGAGGCTGTGAGTGCAGGCGCGAAAGCGGAACTCGGGACCAAGATAAACGACGACATGCTTGAGGAGCTGCACAGAAGCAGCGTGCTCGTCGGAGCCGACGGGCCGCTCTCCGCTGTGGCGAAACATTTCTCAATGGGCTCCATAGAGAGATACACGCTCACGTACAAGGCGGAATACAACGTAAGCGTGGAAGACCCGCGCGCAGTGGACCTTTACTTCGACAACAGCCTGGCACCCAAGTTCTTCGCTTGGGCGTGCCCGAACTCAAAGGACGTGCTCGAGATAGGGATAGGCATCGACGGCAGGCACGGAAACAGCAAAGCCGCGTTCGAGAAGTTCGTGAGGATGAAGGACATAGCTGGGAGAATCGCTGGGGCGAAGATGCTCGACGGCTACGCGAGCCTGATACCTATGCAGACCGTGAGGAAGGTCGTCGATGCCAAGAACGAGGTTGTGCTTGTAGGAGATGCTGCTGGCCAGGTCAAACCGACCACCGGAGGCGGGATCGTCTTTGGGGGCAACGCGGCGAGGATGGCAGCCAAGGCGATAGCGGGCTACATCAACCGTGGTGATGGGCTCGGAACGTATGAAAAGCTCTTCAGGAAGAACTTCGGGCTTGATATAAAGCTGCACAGCTTCCTGAACATGATATACTCGAGTTTCGACGAGCGAAAGCTGGGCTTCATGATCAATGCCGCGAAGACCCTTGGCTTCGAGAGCTTCTTCGCGAACTACGGGGACATGGACAGGCCGAGCGTTATGCTGAAGCGTTTCTTCCTCAGAGGGCTTGCGAAGTGATTACGAAGGGCCCGTAGGTTATGGGTTGCCGTCCTTCTTTTCGAGAAGCTTCTTGCCCAGTGCCTCCCTGTTCTTCATCTGTTCCTGTATCTTCTCGTAGTCCTCCTTCTTGAGTATGCGGCTGAGTATGTAGTTGTTGTATTCTAGGGACACTTGGGCGACGTTGAGCAGAAGGGACTGGAGGTCCGACTGCTTGAGGTTGTAGTCCCTGTTCGGCTTCATTATCTCAACGCCTGCCGGAGTGAAGGTGAACATGACGTTGATGAGCGGCCATAGCCCATCGAAGAGCGCGGTTACTTGTGCGCTCGTCGAATATGTATCCTTCAGCTTTATCGGCTCATCTATGGCTCCGACGCAGTACACAACGCCTTGGGTCTTGAGCAGCCTGTTGTTTATGAGGTCGACCATCAGCGGCTGCAGGTCGTCCTGCTTCTCGCTCTCCATGTCGAAGTAGAGCTTGACCAGTATGCCGCCCTTCTCGAGCGCGTGCTGCGTCACTTCCTCTACTTCCCTTTTGCCCTCGTTAGCCATAAGCTCACCTTACTTTCTCTATTGCCTCTTGCAAGCTAATTAATTCTTCCTCGCCGCTGTCCATATTCCTGACCTTCACCTTGCCGGCCTCGCGCTCCTTGTCTCCGATTATGATCACGCGCCTTATGCCGAGCGATGATGCGTACTCCATCTGCTTCGACAGGTTCTTGCTGCTAGCGTTCATATCGACGTATATGCCGTTGCCGCGCATCGTGTTCGCTACATTTATCGCATAGCCGCGGTTCTGCGTCCCGATCCAGGCGACGAAGGCGTTCGCATATGTCTTCTTGCCGTCCTTCTGCTCCATGAGATCGAAAATCCTGCTGATTCCGAGCGAGGAGCCTGTTGCCGGTATCGCCTTCTTGGAGTAAAGGCCTATGAGGTTGTCGTACCTGCCCCCGCTGCCTATGCTTGGCAGGCGCTTGCCGTTCTCCTCGATAACGAACTCCCATATGAAGCCCGTGTAGTAGTCGAGGCCGCGCGCTAGGCTGAGGTCAACGACAAACTTGCCAGCCAGTTTGTACTCAGCGAGCAGGGAAAGCAGTTCCTGCATCTTCTCAACAGATTCCTTGGCCCCTTCAACGTTCGCAGATACGTTCTGGAGCTTCTCCGCATTGCCCGCCTGCTGTTCCACGAAGGCAAGGATTCCTTCGGAGGTCTTCTGGTCGAGGCCTAGCGAGATGATCTGCGCAAGGGCTTCGGCCCTGCTGAGCTTCTGAAGCTTGTCCATCACGCGCAGCACGCCCTCATGCTTTGCAGCGGGAACCTTGAAGTAGTCCAGAACCTGCTGCAGCAGCTGCCTGCTGTTAAGGAGCACGACATAGTTCCTGACTCCGAGCTCCTCGAGCACGAGCGCTGAGGCTGCGACGACCTCTGCGTCGCTCTCTGTTTCCGAGCTGCCGACTATGTCTATGTCAGCCTGCATGAACTCCCTGTATCTCATCTTCTGCGGCTCGTCGCGCCTCCAGATTGAGCCTATCTGATACCTCTTGAACGGCAGCATGAGGTCCTTGTTCGACGCCACGAATCTTGCGAGCGGCACGGTGAAATCGTACCTCAGCGCGGTCTCCTCGCCGTCTATCTTGTATATCTCCTTTGTTGTTTCGTTTCCGTACGCCTTCGCGTTGAGAACGCTCAGGTTTTCTATTGCTGGGGTCTCCAACGGATAGAACCCGAAGCGCTTGAACACTTCCTCGGCCACGCCGGCTATGTACTTCAAGGAGATGGCGTCCGCTGGGGGAAAGTCCCTTACTCCCCTCGGCGTGTCCTGCTGCAAATAATCACCGATAAGGATTGCACGTTAGCAAATAAAGACTTATCTTATGGTTTTGAAAGCTTGCGCTGCGGGATATGTCTTTATGGAAGATGCACGCTTACAGGTTGCTGTCCAGCCACTTCTTGAACTCAGTCTTGGGTATGGCGCCCACGGACATCGCCTTGACCTCGCCCTTCTCAAAGAGGAGGACCGTAGGTATGCTCATTATGTTGTACTTTTCGGCTATGTCCTGGTTGTCGTCAGTGTTCAGCTTGACGAACTTCACCTTCCCGTTGTACTCCTTCGAGACCTCTTCGAGCACCGGGGTAAAGATCCTGCAGGGCCCGCACCATGGTGCCCAGTTGTCTACTATGACCGGAATCTTCGAACCTATGACCACGCTTTCAAAATCGCCTGAGTTTACATCCTGTACCAAAAAATCACGGAAGGATATTGTGCCGCCACAAATATATATTGCTTTTCCTAGCCAATATCTTTGATGATGAACTCTCTTCTGATTCGTGATGAAGATCTTGAGTGCTGAAATGGCAACTATACCTAGGCAGGCGATAAAGGAGATGGTGATGCGGTCGTTCGGGCTGAGGATAACGGACGACGCGGCAGGCACGATAGCCAGCATCCTTGAAAAAAAAGCTAGGAAGATCTCGTTGTTTGCGGTGAAGAACGCCAAAAGGGATAAGAGGAATAAGGTGACTAAGAAAGACATCGAAGAGTACGTGATGAAGATTGGTTTTGATGAGGATTAAGGCATACAGGAGCCCGGACAAGAGGCTTAGAACCGAGACCTTCAGGACGCCGGCAGGGGCCATGTTCTGCGTCGCAGAGCCGATGGCGTGGGGCACGCTAGTAAGCAAGTTCAAGGAGAGCGGGGAGATAGTGGACAGAGTGGAGAACGAACGCGCTAGGAGTACGAACGAGGCGCTAGATATGTATCTCACTGGTTTCGCTACGCTTGAGGTGCTGGAGACAGACTCGTTCGAGCACGTCAGGGCACGCGCGGCGTGCAGTTCCTGCGGCGGAATGGCTGTGGAAAGGGAAATGGACAGGATGCGTACGGAAAACATGCGCGAGGCGCCTGTGATCCCAGTGTTCGTGTGCACAAACTGCGGCAGCAGGTTCTGCCTAGTAAACGACGACTACGTGAAGAACATGATATCGAAATACAGCCGCTACATAGCTATGGAGAAGGGGCAGAGCACAGAGAGTGCGGCGTTCATCAGCTCGGTAAAGGACAACATAATAAGAAGTTTTGCTTCTCAGAATATTAAGAAACTAGAGGTAAAGGCGACCGCATGACCATCAGCATATCTGAGCTTTACGGCAAGAAGATAATATCGGGCACGGGCCACTGGATAGGCGAGGTCGGAGAGGTCGTCATAGATGTGGAGAACAAGGAGGTCTCGCATCTGCTTCTGGGAAAGATAGACACCTCAAAAGCGGGAGACATGATCAGGAGCCTGTTCAAGAACGGGATTGAGTACAAGCGCGTGAAGAAGGTTGCTGACACGATACTCGTGAGCGGGAATTAGCTCAACTTGATGAGACTTCCTTGGCCAGCGAGGATCTCTTTTTGCCAAGAACCCTGTAGCCGCAGTAGGGGCACCTGACGAAATTCTTCTCCAGGGTCTTTACCTCCCTTTTGCAATGCAGACAAACGTACGCCATTTTCTCACTTCTTCATTGTCTTGAGCCATTTGATGAACTCCCTGTGGAGTTCAGACATGCTCGTGTCTATTATCTTGACGCTCATCGTCGACTTGTACTCAGCTGACTCAAACGTTATCACGGGCGTGTACTTGTCCATCTTCGTATAATGGACCTCGAGCCAGTGTATCCTTCCCTTCAGGTATTCCTTGACTATCTCCTCGGTCATCGGTACGGAGGAGAAGCTGAAGAGCGTGCCGTCGCACCAGTAGAGGGGCATGTTGCCCTGCGGCGTTATCCTCTCGAGCAGCAGATCGTCCTTCGTCACCTCGACCACCTCGTGTATCACGAGTTCTGCAGCAGGTGAAAACATTACTTTTACCATATCATTCGCCTTTCTTCATCTGGCCGAGGATGCGCTCTGCGGTCCTCCCGGATTCGGTCTTTAGCATGTACGCGCCTCCGGCAAAGGTTGCGCCGCAGTGCTTGCATCTCCATATTCCTGTGCTTATCCTCTTAACCGCGCTCCTGCCGCACACGTCGCACTCGTACAGCGTCTTCTTGTCCCTAGAGACCGCACGGTTCCTCTTCCTGAGGTTCACCCCGTATCGTATGCTCCAGTTTGCCATGCTAATCTCCTACAGCGCCCTTTATCATATCCCTTAGACGCTTAGAATTATCAAATGTTGCGTCGACCAGTTCGGTAAGCTCCTTGTATGAGAACGATCCGCTCTCCCCTTTCTGCATTGCCCTCAGCACGCTCTCGTCGTTGGCTATCGTGAGCCTTCCGGCCATTATCCTCTCCTCGTTCGCGTTGGGGTCTAGAAGTATATTCTTGCCAACCTTCGCGAAGGTACAAGAGGTCACAATGCCTCCGGTCTTTAGCTTGCCGAGGTTGCCCTCTCTTATCACCTTCTCATCCTCATACTTCGGCATGCGCGCCGAAAGGAGCGCGGAAACGGAAGCAAGCGTGCCAGCGTCGAAGAGGTTGCCGTCGTAGTTGAGCACGTATATGTCAACGTATGCTGTCCAGACCTTGTCCTTCTCTATGAACAAGGCATCGGTGTCGACAACGCCCGCGGCCCTTATGCCCCTGTCGACGACCCTCGCGAATTCTATAGATTCTGGACTCGGGGGCCCCGTCTCGTACTCTGCGTTAGCCAGCGGCAGAAGCTCTGCCGATGTCACAAGCGCGCCTTCGTCTGGCTTGTCCTTGAGCGGCGTGCCTATGTCTAGCTTCACTCCCACGAGCACCTTCGTGTTGCCTATGTCTACCATGGCCGATCCTTCAGCGTGGGGTATCGTTCCGGTCTGTATCTTTATGTCCCTGTACTGCATTCGGTCGCGGTCGTGCTCGCGCACTCCCTTCCCGAGCAGTTCGAGTATGTATTCTTCGTTTTCTGCTATCATCTGATCACCTATAGGTACCTGGTCTCCAGCGCGGCGCGCTGCACCTTAGTTATCGTCTCGCCTGCCTTGATTATCAGCTGCATCGCCTTCTCGCATTGCTCCTTGGTCAGCGAGCCATCCATCTGCAGCAGGAGTATCTCACCGTTCCTCGGGGATATGGCGACAGGCATGTCCGCATCTGAGTAGTTATCCTCGAGCTTGTTGAGGTCGAGTATTATCTCTTCGCCGGCTTTGCCAGCAGACACGGCATAGGGTATGTCGCGCATCGGTATCCCGCTGCTTGCGATCGCCACGGCTGCGGCAGTTATGCCCGCGGCCCTTGTCCCGCCATCGCTCTGCAGCACCTCCACGAACACGTCTATCTCGCTGCCCGGGAAGTTATCTAGAAGTATGACGTTCTCGAAGACCTCCTTCGTCACCTTCGATATCTCTATCGCCCTCCTATTAGGACCCGAGCGGTTGTGCTCCTCAAGCGATGAGAACGGAGCCATCTGGTACCTGCACTTTATTATCGCCCTGTTTGGGTCTGCTATGTGCTTTGGCTGCGCCTCCTTTGGCCCGTATACTGCAGCGAGCACCTTATTGTTGCCCCACTCAAGGTACGCGGATCCTTCCGCGTTCTTCAGTATGCCGACCTCTATCTTTATCGGCCTTAAATCTCCGGGCATCCTGCCGTCCGTCCTCTTTCCGTTGATCATTAGCTGTGGTTTTTCTCCTTCCATCATTGTACACCCTTTGCGAGCATCTCGTTTATCCTCTCTGTGAGGCCGCTTATGTGAGCCTCTTCCTGTATCTTCGATATCGCCTTCTGCGCAAGCTGCGCGTCGCCTCCCTTCAGCCACACTATGCCGTTGAGCCCCACAAGTATGGTGCACTTTGTACCGTCCTCGAGCTGCCTGAGCATCGTGTTCTCCTTCCCTATAACCCTCGGGATCTTTGAAGGTCTGACCTCAACGAGTTTCCCCCCGAAGAGCTTCCTCGGCCGCTCCAGTATGAGTATTATCTGGTCGGATTCGCGCCTAACGTCGCGCACGAACGAGCTCACCACGTCGCCCACGTGCAGTATCTCCTGGCGCTCCTCGTTTCTCATTCCGCCTCTATCCCTGTCCCTCCCTCCGAACCTCGGCCTAGGAGGCGGCAGTATGAGACCACGGAAAGGAGAGTCGAGTTGCACTGTGTGCACGTTGTTCTTCGAGTTCTCCACTATGCCTATGACGAAGTCGCCCTGCCTTGGGTACCAGACGCTCTCCAGCGGGACGAATGTGCCCTTGGAATCGTCAAGCATGCCTATAACAGTTGCATACGTCTTTCCGTTCTCCACAATCGCATTTTCCATTCTTACCGGCCCATCGGATATCTTATCGCCGGGCAATACTATCTTCATGTTCACACACTTACTATTTTTGTAATCGCACTTCCCTTGGTCGCATTGTTCAGTTTGTCGAAGAACTCGCTCTGCAATCCTGCAGGAAATTCGAGCGTCACAGAGAGTGAGCCGTCGTTCAGCCAGCGCTCCGATTTGAGCCCGTACTGCTTGAGCACGCTGTAGCTTCTGTTTGTGTACTGCGCGGGTATCGTAACCTCCATCTTCACTGTTGAGAACTTGAGAGGCAGCTTGATGCTCAGCTTCTTGACTATCTCATCTATCTGCTCGCTCGCCGGCTTGAAGGCGTCTATCGATATCTTAGATTCGTGCATCGCGTTCTCTATGCGCTGCGCGGTGTGGGGCGCGTTCGTCCTCGGATCTATCGCGTTTGTTGCGATTATGTTCACGATCTGCCTCCTCTTCTCCTCCAGGAGCTTGTTCCTCTGTTCTGTGGTAAGCGGCACGTTGCCGTTCTTCAGTATAATGCCTGCGATCTTTCCCAGATCCTCGGTGTTGAACGCCTTCTTCAGCTTGTCCTGGCTCTGCCTGTCACCCTTGTTCGCGTCCTTGAAGACATCCTCGACCTCGAGTGCCGAGAGCGGGTCCTGGAGCTTGCCGGTTATGTAGTCGTAGGCCTTGTCTGAATCAACGAAGATTTCGAAGGTTTCTCCAGCCACTATATACTTAGCTATAACTGTCTTAGACATAAAGTTCACAGATAATCAGAAGTACTTTGCTATCTCTTGTTCTGAGAGCACGGTAAACTCCTTGCCCTCCTCTATGTATCCTATATCAACGTGATCGCTCGCGAGCTTCCCTTCGGTGATCTTGTTTATTATCTTTATGCCGAGCTTGAGAGCCTCATCGGTCGCCATGCCATCCTTGTACTCCTTCACGAGCAGGTCCGTGGCTATCTTCTTGCCGGCACCTATCGCATCTGCCTTGTAGCCCAGCAGCGCGGCGTCAGGACCAACTTCGAAGAGCCTCTTCTCAGTGTCAATGCCTCCAACGAGCAGCGAAACCCCGTAGGGCCTAACGCCTCCGTAGAATGTTGCTTGAAGTATGTAAGAGGAAAGCCCCTTAGCTATCGCCTCTACCGACTTGACCTCGTCGTAGACCATGCGGTGGCTCTGCGCTGCAGACCTTGTCTCATCGATGACATGGAGTCCGTCTGCGACAATGCCGCTATAGGCAGCGCCTATGTGCGCGTCGATTCTGAATACTTTCTGCATACTCGAGAGCACGGCCATTGGCTCGTCGACGTTCTTGTGCGCCACGAAAGCCACACCGCTCTTTGTAATCATGCCGATTGCGGCCCCGCCCCTCCTGACCGCTTCCTTCGCGTACTCCACCTGGAAGAGCCTGCCGTCGGGGTTGAACATTACTCCTCTATCATATGCTTGTATGTTTGGATACAATTTTCCACCTTTAAACGTGAAAACAGAATAGAATTTGTAAAAGCCAGAAGGCTATTAATTCTCTTCTCTAGTTACGGGAAATATATTGTTTAACCAGGATTATATACCTTTTGTTGGCTGGCCCTTGCTACAGACAGCATTGCAGTTTGCATCTCCTTTTTCTCGCCGCTCAAGCGGAGAGCGAATGCGAGAGAGCCCTTTTTTGTCTCGAGATAAAGCTCGTCTTTGTTCTTCGGGAGGTCAAGGTCGACTCTCACTTCAGGAAGCTTTTGGGAACGCAGGTAACCAACAAATGCCTTTGGCACCTCGTTCGCGCCCTTCTCTCCAAAAAGCAACAGCTCTGAGTTGTATCTTCTCGCTCTGGCTACGAGATCACTATAGACCACGTCGAAGATTTCCTTATCCATGAAGACCGTATGGCCTTCAATTGAATCCACCAGGAAACGGCCACGATCAAGGTAGCAGATTGCGCTGCCTATCTCTTGAGTGGGATCAACGGATCCTACAGCCTCATATTTTACAAGAATGCATTTGTCATTGTTTGCATAGTTGAGTATGTGCTCGCTATTTGGCAGGTAAACGCAGGCTTCCTGTACCCTGAAATCGTATTCGAGAGGATTCTTTGTTTCGAACGCCCTTATGGCCTTGAGATCGATGACAAAGGTGCCGTTTATGGCGAAGGCCATTTTACCCAGAACTCTTGATATCGCAGAAGGCTCGCGGGGCGCTTCTGTTTCGTCCCCGCCGCTCGTGCGGCTGTGTTCGGCGCGTATTATGGTGCGTAAAAGCAGTTTTGCTGCGCCACGATAGTCGGGCAGATGCTTCAGCATTTCAGGCAGTACCTGCTTGTACTGCAATCTGAATTCGTTGCGCGCTTTGTCGAGAAGTCCTGAGCCAGCTATATCCGCGACAACGCTCCTTGCGTCTGCTTCTTTCTTCCTATCCTTAGATCCGACTATTGCTATGACCGCATCACGTATATGGTGCTCGCGAGCTTCTTTTCTCTCGGCAACAGAGGCCACACTTACGGGATATTCTGTTACAAACGCCCTCTGTTCGCTGTTCGCAATCCTTATTACTTCAGAAACGTTCTCTGCGGCCATAAGCATCTGCAACTGATAGGGCGCTACCGGTTCTTTCAGGCCGTAACGTGAAGAGAGGAAGGGAAGCAGTTCCGCTGGGGCGAGGCTCTTGCCGGCCTCTTTTGAGAACCTGATGCATGCTGTAATCATGGTCAGGCTGCGTGAATTTTTCATCGCTTCTCCGAGGCCGTTGTCTACTGCCTCGAAGAAATAGTCGTAGGGAACTAAGCCAACATTGCTAAGTCCGATTTTTCTTGCTATGCGGAGAGCCTCTAGTGCCCTGACGTCCTTGAATTTAGCGAAAGCGTCAATCGCGAGAGATATTGCGGTTGTTCGTTCGTCATAGTTGCGTTTTGATGAGATAAATTGCACAAC